>JAEEKN010000101.1 GCA_016282435.1 Lachnospiraceae bacterium
AAACGCCTTCAGCGTTTCCTCGGTAACAAAACGATGCTTCGCATCTCATTTCAGTCGGGGCTTGAACCCCGCCTGAAACGAAGATCTCCCCCCACCTTCGCTACGCTAAGAGGTGGGGGATATCTTCTGTTTTGTTATATGCTACGATACTATTCACAGCTGAGCTCGCCCTCACTCATAAACCGTCCGGCTACCGCCGTCCGTCGCTGCTTCGCAGCTTATGTTTACTCGTTCGTCCTAGCACAGCTTCCACCGCATGATATGCCTAAATGCAAATTTGCAAGCAAGCTTGCCATTTGCATTTACGTCATATCAGCTGTAAATAGTATCTATACCTCGAATATCATTTCACCATATGTCGGTACAGGCCAGAGTTCGGCATCTACGAGGGACTCGAGCTGGTCTACGGGTTCTCTTAAGTTCTTCATGGCTTTTACCACATAGTCCCTGAAGTAATGAGCCTTTTTCTCTTCTCCTGCCAGTCTGGAAGCGGTATTTACATTGTCATTCAATGTCTTTAACGCACGTCTTGCCTCACCTATATGTTCCAGGCATTCTCCCAGCATCTCGCGCATATTGTCTGCTTCGGACTCATCAAGTGCTGAAGATATCGCATTTATAGCGTCAGCTATGGTCTTTGCGTGTTTTACGGCTGCAGGGATGAACTTTCTCGAAGCCATCTCTATCATGGTCCTGGCCTCAATGTTCACAGTCTTTGAATAGAGTTCGTAGTATACCTCGGCTCTGGCTTCAAGTTCCTGTTTTGAGAATACTCCCTGTCTTTCAAACATTTCAATGGTTTTATCATATGTGAGGGACTCTATGGCGTCAACATATGATTCTTTGTTCGGAAGTCCGCGACGGGCAGCTTCCTCAACCCATTCCTTGGAATATCCGTTGCCATCGAATATGACTCTCTGGTGTTCGTTTATAATCTTACAAATAACCTTTACAACATCGTTGTTAAAGTCACTGCTCTTCTCAAGCTCATCAGCGATTTGGCTCAAGCTGTCCGCTACGATGGAATTAAGAACGGTATTGGCTCCTGCTATGGACATGGAGGATCCTACCATACGCAGTTCGAACTTGTTTCCCGTAAATGCGAAAGGCGAGGTACGGTTCCTGTCACTCACATCTTTTTTGATATACGGTATGGAGCTTACTCCGATCTTCATCAGTTCTCTTTCTTTTGAACTCGTAGCTTTACCGTTCTTCATGAGCTGTGCAAAGATATCCTCGAGCTGTTCGCCGATAAATATGGAAAAGATAGCAGGAGGTGCCTCTGCTCCTCCAAGTCTGTAATCGTTTCCCGGACATGATGCGGACATCCTGATCAGTTCAGCATGTTCGTCGCACGCCTTTATAACCGCTGCCAGGAAAAGAAGGAACTGCATGTTCTCATGAGGATTCTTCCCGGGCTTCATCAGATTCTCGCCTTCGCTGGTTACAAGCGACCAGTTGTTGTGCTTGCCCGATCCGTTCACTCCTGCAAAAGGCTTCTCATGAAGAAGGCATGCCAGACCGTGACGTGTCGATATCTTCTTCATGCATTCCATAACCAGCTGGTTGTGATCGGTCTCGATATTTACGGTACTGAATATGGGAGCCAGCTCGTGCTGTGCGGGTGCTGCCTCGTTGTGCTGTGTCTTTGCATATATACCGAGTTTCCAGAGTTCCTCGTTCAGCTCATGCATAAACGAAGCCACTCTTTCTTTAATTGTTCCGAAATAATGATCGTCCATCTCCTGGCCCTTGGGAGGCTTTGCTCCAAAAAGGGTACGTCCCGAGAAGATGAGGTCGTCACGCTTTAAGTATTTTTCCCTGTCGATCAGGAAGTATTCCTGTTCGGATCCTACACATACATCTACATGCTGTACATCTTTTCCGAAAAGCTTCAGAATACGTTTACTTTCCTTGTTTATAGCCTGCATGGATCTGAGCAGAGGGGTCTTTTTATCAAGCGCTTCTCCGGTATACGAACAGAATGCCGTGGGAATGCAAAGTGTAACACCCGATGAATCCTCTCTTAAGAAGGCGGGTGAAGTACAGTCCCATGCTGTATATCCTCTGGCTTCAAAGGTGGCTCTGAGTCCGCCCGAAGGGAATGATGATGCATCAGGCTCTCCTTTTATAAGTTCTTTGCCTGAAAATTCCATGATGACACGTCCCTTGTCACCTACTGCCAGGAAAGAGTCATGCTTTTCCGCGGTGACGCCCGTCATAGGCTGGAACCAGTGTGTAAAATGTGTAGCTCCGCGTTCCATAGCCCATTGTTTCATGGCGTTGGCAACTACTTCCGCAGTCTCACTGCTCAGTTCATCACCGTTTTCAATGGAGTTTTTAAGTGCTTTGTATGCAGCTAACGGAAGTCTTTCCCTCATAACCGCATCATTAAAAGTATTACAACCAAAATACTGAGTCAGATCCATTTCTAATTCCCTTTCGTATTGTCCTTTTTCACTTTGATGTAGGCTTTATCGGATTAACCTTTACCTTCTTCTTTGCAGCCTGAGCCTTGTCTTTTTCAACGGTTTCAACTTTTACTGGAACTGGCTTGTATTCAAATATACAAACCGAAAGCGGAGGAAGAACCATCTCTATGGAGTTGTTCTGCCCGTCCTTCGGCATAGGGCGTGACTTACGTACTTTTCCGTTCACTCTGCCCGAGCCGCCGTATTTCTCAGCATCACTGTTCAAAATTTCTTTGTAATTGCCCGCATAAGGCACTGCCTGTATAAAGTAATTATATACCACCGGCGTAAAGTTGAATACGAACAGAAGCGTATTCTCTTTTTTGCCGTCGTATCTTATAAAGCTTACGATACTGTGATCCGCATCAAGACAGCTCATCCACTTGAATCCGTTGGGATCGTTGTCAAGCTCGGTAAATGCCGATCTCGATGTGTAAAGTTTATTTATATCGGCACAGAACTTCTGCATCTTCTGGTGCATATCGTCATCGAGTACGTCCCAGTCAAGGCTTCTGGCCTCACTCCACTCACGCTCCTGCGCAAATTCCTGACCCATGAAGAGAAGCTTCTTACCGGGATGTCCCATCATGAATCCGTATGCAGCTCTTAAGTTTGCAAACTTATCATCCCTGAATCCGGGCATCTTGTTCAGCATGGAGCACTTTCCGTGAACCACCTCATCATGTGAAAGTACCAGTACGAAGCGCTCGCTGTAAGCATACATCATACTGAAGGTAAGCATGCCGTGGCATCCCTTCCTGAAAAGAGGATCCTGCTTCATGTAACCTGTGAAGTCATTCATCCAACCCATGTTCCATTTAAGGTCAAAGCCCAGACCGTCATCTTCAACTTTGCCTGTAATCTTGGGCCAAGCTGTGGATTCTTCGGCTATGATGACCGCACCGTCATTGTTTTTATGGAATACAGAATTCAGATGTTTCAAAAGCTCTATAGCTTCAAGGTTTTCATTACTTCCGTATTTGTTTGCTAGCCATTCGCCGTTCCTTCTGCCGTAATCAAGATAAAGCATGGAAGCCACCGCATCCATTCTGATGCCGTCCGCATGGTACTTCTTTACCCAGAACAGTGCGTTTGCGATGAGGAAGTTCGATACTTCCGGTCTTCCGAAATCAAATATAAGGGTGCCCCAGTCGGGATGCTCACCGAGTCTGGGATCCTTATGCTCGTAAAGGCAGCCGCCGTCAAACTTTGCCAGGGCAAATGCATCTTTGGGGAAATGAGCGGGAACCCAATCAAGGATGACGCCTATCTCCTCATTGTGCATGTAATCCATAAAATACATGAAATCCTGTGGAGTTCCGTATCTGGATGTTGCTGCATAATATCCTGTAACCTGATATCCCCATGAGCCATCAAAAGGATGCTCCATAACGGGAAGCAGCTCAATATGGGTATATCCCATCTTCTTTACATATTTTGCAAGTTTTACGGCGAGCTCTTTGTAGCTGTAGAAATCATTGTCCCCCTCGCCTTTTCTGAGCCACGATCCGAGATGTACCTCGTATATGGACATGGGGATCTTTTCGATATTCTGCTTCTTTCTCTTCGCTATCCACTCCGAGTCTTTCCAGTCATAGTCAAGTCCCGTTACTATGGTCGCTGTTTCGGGACGAAGTTCGAAGCGGTTGCCGTAAGGATCTGATTTAAGGAATGCCAGACCGTTTTTCCCTTTTATTTCATACTTGTATACCGTTCCCTCTTTTAAACCGGGGATAAAAAGTTCGAATACGCCCGATGCACGGAGCTTTCTCATGGGATAACGCCTTCCGTCCCACATATCGAAATCACCGACTACGCTGACCCTTTCGGCATTCGGAGCCCATACAGCAAAATATACTCCATTAACTCCGTTTACAGTCATGACATGTGAGCCGAGCTTCTCGTATATATCGTAATGAATTCCTTTTAAGAATTTTGCTTCATCATTCTGATCAAAGATAACGGGGAAAGAATATGCGTCATATTCTTCCATCTTGGTACCGTTGTCAAATGTAACCTTAAGTTTATATTCCTTTGCCTTCTTATCCTTTGTAAGAAGTGAGAAGTTACCTTTCCCGTCGGTAGCTTCCATCTTTAAGGTCTTGTCTTTGAATTTTACTTCCACAGAAGTAGCGGTAGGCTTAAAAGCATTGTAAATAACCCCGTTTTTTGTTTTATGAGCCCCCAGCCAAGAATGCGGATCATCGCACTCAGAATACTCCAAAGCCTCCATAGCACCCCAGTCTAAGACTTCATACAATTCTTTTTCCATACCTGCCTCCAAGATTTTTTATTTTATCTGTATAAAAACAAATCTGTAAGCAAGCTTACAATTTGTTTTTATAACAGATCTGCCGCGAATAGTTTCTCATTCTGCATACCATGCATCGACTTCCTTATCGGAATCTTCATTCGGATCGCCTGTGATCTTCTTGAATACAGGCTCTATAACGAATGACCTCAAGAGTGCCGACAGTCCGGGAAGGAAGAACGGGATAAGCACTATATACTGGAATATCTGCTCAAAGAAATGCCAGAAAGCATATCCCAGGCCTACCCAGAAGGCCGCCATGATAATGGTTCTGAAAATGTTTTTAATGGATAGTATCAAAGCGTTTTTGATAAGGTCCTTTAATTTCAGTTCAAAACGTGAAAGTAACGGATTGACCCATACGAGAGCAAAAAGAACAAATATGGCTATTCCCAGGAAAGCTCCCTTCATAAGGCTTCCAATGTTAGGGTCTATGGAATCCGAATATGAAGCCCAGAAATAATCAACGATGAGCATAGCCGACGCAAATCCGAAAATGACAGAGCTCAATGCACCATACTTAAAGTTTGTCTTAAAAGCATGAAAGAAACATTTTGTAGCATAACTTCTCTCACGTCTGACGGATTTTACTACCGCATAATATAACGCTGCCGATGCCGGTCCGACTGTGATAACGCTCACCGGAAGCAGCAGAACAATATACAAACCTACCTTATCGTATTCAAAAAGGAACACTATCAGGATAAAAATCATCGGCAGGCTCATAACCGACCACAGGAAACTAAGCCATAGCAGATCGACTATCTTGTTCACTGTGGAAAAAAACTTGTTGTCAACACTAAAAATCTTACTCATTTGTAATCCTCTTTTTCTTCTGTTTCTATATAATTCCCATCTTCTCCGGGAATAACTCATCCGCTGTATGTGTGCTAATGTTTTCCGTCTTCGTCATCATCCGTATCTTCTTCGTCATGGACCACATCATCATGCATATTTTCTTCTTCGTGGATCTTCTGCTCGTACTCCTCGGGAGTGATCCTTACGGGCTCCATTTTAGGATCCACAAGCACAAGTTCCTGCTCGTCGACACTGTCCGCGTCTATGTAATAATCCGTATCCGTCCTGAGCCCCCGTCGTTTCAGTTTGTACTCCACGACTTCCTTTGTGATCATGTAGAAGCACGCCATGCCCGGAACACCCAAAAGCATGCCCGGAAGTCCGAACAACGCTCCGAACACAACGCAGGAGAACAGTACCCAGAACGGTGACAGTCCTATGGACCCTCCTACGATCTTCGGATCTAAGAAGTTGCAGTCAAACTGCTGGAGTATGATAAGGAAAATAACAAAGTAGAGTGCCTTTACAGGATCAGCACACAGGATAAGGAACGCACTCGGCACACCTCCTATGTAAGGTCCAAAGAAAGGAATAACATTTGTTACAGTAACTATAACGCTGACCAGAAGCCTGTACGGTATGTTCATGATCATCATGCCGATGAAGCAAAGGACACCAATGATGATGGAATCAACGATTTTTCCTGTGATGGCGCCGGTAAACTTTCCGTGGCACTGCTTTGTGATCCTGACAATGGCATTTGCCTTACGTCTTCTGAACATGGCAAAAATTATCTTTTTGGCATGTCCGGCAAATGTCTCTTTTGAAAGAAGGATATATACCGAGAAGATCATACCGATAACGATATCATATACAATACCGAAAACACTCCATACTCCGCTCGCGATATAGCTCAGAATATCCGATGTATAATTGATAAACCTGTGGTTTACAAAGTCATCAAGGTATTCGGCCGCTCTTTCGAAAGCTTCTTTAGCCATGGATGCTATCTTCGAATCACCGTTCAGCACATCCTGAAGCCATACCCTTAAGTTTTCGCTCTGTTTAGGAAGTATGTCCACAAGTCCTTCGGTAGTCTCCGTACCCATGACCGTATCTGTAAGTTCGGGAATGAGCATGTAGATGATAACCGAGATCAGTCCGAACAGTATCACCATGGTGAGTATAAGACTGACTACACGGCAGAATTTTTTTGCTCTGGTAATCTTCCTGGCATGTTTATATACCACCCTTTTCATGCCGTTCTCGAATACATTCATGAGCGGGTTCATAAGATATGCAAACACTATACCGATAATAACCGGAGAAAGAGCTCTCATCACTTTTCCGACTACTTCCGAGAACTGGTCGAAACGCAGAAAAATAAAGATAATCAGAATAGCCCCGACAATGACAAGAAAGGCGGTCACGCCGTAACCGCCGTATTTTTTCCACAGGCTTTCATTTCTTCTTTCCCTGATCACTTTTTCCTTTTCCATCCCTGTAAACCTCTGCCTTCGAGTCTTCTTACAAGACTTCTTCTATCTTAAGCTTTCTGAGCTTGGTAAGATCCAAGAATTCATTACTTACCTGAATAACAGGCTTTGAAAGTTCACCCCTGTTTATCATGACAATCTTACCGACAGAATCATTGTTCAGTCTGACGGTATGATTTATATATACTTCGGTAATCTGCTCCAGAAGCGGAACCAGATATGCCGCATTATACTTCATGTTACCGTCTTCAAGTGTCTGAACGACATCAAACGGACAGAGCTTCGGACGGTATACACGGTCACTTGTCATCGCATCGTATACATCCGCTATGGCAACTATCATGGCGAACGGCTCTATCTCGTCACCGGACTTTCCGTAAGGATATCCCGTTCTGTCCGCACGCTCATGGTGCTGTAATGCGATCATCTTTATCCTGTCGTCTATTCTTTTATCTTTTAATATCGCATATCCTTTTAATGCGTGAGTCTTTACAACTTCGTACTCATCCCTGGTAAGTGCATCGGGTTTCAAGAGTATCTCCCTCGGGATATCTATCTTGCCCACGTCATGTAAAAGACCGCCCAGCGTTATGATACGCTTTTCGTCCTCACTCATCTCCAGCCACTTCGCAAAGCAGTTACAGATAAGTGATACGTTCACACTGTGGACATAGGTCATTTCATCATAATCCCTGATACAATGGAGCATATTGAATATTCTGGCATTGTTTCCGGTCTGCTCGATTATGGTCTCTATCTCGCCCATCAGCTCTTCGCCGTCAATCTCCCTGTTCTCGGAGATCACCTTGTTTATGGAATTCTTGAATACACTGACTGTCTTGTCATATTTCTGTGAGAACTCCCTGAATTCAACACTGGCTTTCAGCTGTTCAGTCAGGGTCTTTTCCGTTTCGACCTCCATCTTGTAGACAGTAACGGTATCCACGGAATAAAACATTATCTTAGAAATTTTCTGGGCATCCAAAATAGATCCGCGTCCGAGGATCATCTGATCGTTGCGCGAATATACATCCTTTGCGAGCTCCATACCCGGAATTGCACGGCTTATAGGAATTCTCTCAATAGTTCTTGAATCCGATTTAAAAACAGGTTCAGTTCCCATAACCCCCTCCTAGCGTAAACCCTCCGGAGATTTTCCGGAGAAACCAATCATTCTATTATAGAATACCACATATTTCTGAAAATGTCTACTTTTTCATTCAAAAACACTAATTCCTATAACAAAAGGTATCCCACACGCCACAGCCGCCATTCCGTAGAGTCCGCCGGCCAGCATACCTACAGCCCAGAACACAAGAAATGCCGAAACGGCAAGATTTTTTAATACTTTTTTAATCTTTTTTAAGGTCAGAAACTGCTTCATGATATATACCTCCGTATCTTTTTATCTTACATACTGAAGTATATATCAAACTGTGTCCTATTTTTTGGACTTACCGTAAAAAGTCTGTGCGTATCTGAAATTATGTTCGAGTGCTGATGAATTGTTCAGGGTCTTCACACCTTCGGTCATACGTCTGATATACTGTTCTAGCTTCTCCATATATTCGCTCTCGTTTATGGTACCGTCAGCAACACCGGTAAGCCCCTTCTCCCAGCTCGCTGTAAGTTCCGGGCTCAGTAGTCCGCGTATGGATGCGTTTACCACTTCGTATATCGTCTCTCCTTTAAGTGTGGGAGTCAGAATCTGTGTTTTTTTATTGATGGAGATATAGTCTATCCTTATAAGCTTGTTCAGTATCTCCGCTCTGGTGGCACTGGTACCTATTCCGCTTCCCTTTATCTGTGACCTCAGTTCTTCATCTTCTATGAGCTGTCCGGCATTCTCCATGGCAAGTATCATGGATCCTGAACTGTATCGTTTGGGAGGAGCGGTCTCGCCGAGCTTTATGGCAAAATCCGAGATATTCAGTTCCGAGCCCTTTTTGAGTTTTCCAACAATTTCCAGAAGGTCCTTTCCGAGTTCTTCTTCCTCGGCCTCGCCGTCTTTTGTATCTCCCTGGTTTTCCTGATCTGCCTGTCC
>JAEEKN010000102.1 GCA_016282435.1 Lachnospiraceae bacterium
ATATAATCTTCTAGGAAAAGGTTCTGACGGGATCTTGACCTATGAAAGTTTTGGTACAACAAAATTGTCCGGTCATACATTTGTACTATAATTGTTCAAATATGACAGACAAGAGATTTCAATGATTTGCAAGACGAAAAGCCGCTAAACAGGATGATATGCAACGATATGCTGGTATTTAGCAGAGGCTGAAATAATTATCATCGAATAATTACATTGCATAGCCTAAACCCAGTAATTTCAAGGGTTTGTGAGGTGTTACCTCATAGTAGGTCATTCAAAAGTACAACATTTTATCCAATCAATCTGCAAGATAATTCATTATAATGCAGGATTGAAATGGTCAAAAACTAAATAAGGTTTACTTTAAGGACACTTTCAGAGAATGTATATTCTAAGAAAGTGTCCTTTTTGCTTGTGCAATCAACAAACTATGAGGGAGGAACATGAAAATGTTTAGAACAGCGATAGTGCATGAAAACAACCACATAAGCTATAAGTTTGAAAAATGCATGGGAGGATGATAATGGAACACAGAGAAGTCAAATTTCCTGCCAACCTTATAAATATTAGGGTACAGGCAAACTCTTCTTATCAGATAGGAAGAATTTTGGATATAGTGGAAAGCGAAAAAGGGCTTACGCTCATGAGTAAATCAGAAATAAAGACTAACAGGAGTGCGGGTCCAAGACTTAGGCTGTTTGCAACCTTTAAAGACTTAAAGTCAGAAAAAAAGACCAGACAGAAACAAAAGAAATACAACGGAAATAGCAACGAACTTATTAGCAGCAAGTAAAAAAAATCGGAGGATATAGCTTATGTGCAAGGTGATTTCGGTATGTAATCAAAAAGGGGGAGTGGCGAAGACCACTTCAACAGTGAATTTAGGTATAGGGCTTGCAAGGGAAGGTCAGAGAGTTCTACTTATAGATAACGATGCACAGGGATCTTTGACTTCAAGCCTCGGTTTTCAAGAACCGGATTCGATGGCTTATACGCTTGCAACGGTAATGGGAAAAATAATAAAAGATGAAAAGTTTGATCCCGAGGCCGGCATCCTGCATCATCAGGAAGGGGTGGATTTAATGCCTGGAAACATAGAGCTGTCAGGAATGGAACTAACCCTTGTAAGTGTTATGAGCAGGGAATATGTTCTGACAGAGTATATAGAAAGTGTTAAAGAAAAATATGACTGGATCCTAATCGACTGTGGTCCTTCATTGGGAATGGTAACTATAAATGCTCTTGCGGCATCGGATAGTGTTCTTGTACCGGTACAGGTTGGATATCTTCCGGCAAAAGGACTGGAACAGCTGATAAAGACCATCAGAAAGGTCATAAAGCAGAAAATAAACCATGACCTGAAGATTGAAGGAATCCTGCTTACGATGGTTGACGGGAGGACGAATTATTCAAAGGAAATAGTTGGGCTTATTGAAGAAGCCTACGGAAAAAATGTAAGGATATTCGAAAAACAGATACCGATGTCAGTCCGAGTAGCTGAATGCTCGGCACTGGGAATGAGCATATATCAGAATGATCCCAAGTGTAAAGCCGCATTAGGGTATAAATCCCTTACTATGGAGATATTGACAAGTTCCATGAATGGGGGTGAGCATTAATGGGTGGTGGAAAGTATATAGCAGGACAGATAAAGATAAATTCATATGGGGATCTTTTTGGCGACGAGGACAATGAAGTATGCGAAGTAGATCTTACGGAACTCCATAGTTTTAAAAACCATCCGTTTAAGGTCATTGAAGATGAAAAGATGCAGGAACTGGTAGAAAGCATCAAAGTTCGCGGTGTAGTTGTACCGGGAGTGGTAAGAGCAGTCCCGGAAGGCGGTTATGAGATAATCTCAGGACACAGGCGTAAAAGAGCCTGTGAACTGGCAGGATTAAAAACAATGCCGGTCATAATAAAGAAATGCTCTGACGATGAAGCAGTTCTTGCAATGGTAGATTCAAATCTCCAGAGAGATGAGATACTTCCAAGTGAAAAGGCATTTGCGTATAAGATGAAGCTTGAAGCACTTTCACATCAGGGTAAAACATCGGAAGATGAATCGGAGGATGTCACTTCCCGACGACTCGTCGGGAAGTTTGAATCGGCAGATCTGGTCGGACAGGCTTTTGGTGAGAGTGGGAGGCAGGTCCAGCGTTATATCAGGTTGACAGAACTTGTTACAGAGCTTCTTGAAATGGTACACAGTAAAAAAATAAAAGTATATCCTGCGGTAGAACTTTCATATCTTACCAGCAAGCAGCAGGAAATACTCCTGAAAGTGATAAATGAAGAAAACGTAGTACCGTCCCTTGACCAGTCACAGCAGTTAAAAAGACTCAGCCAGGAGCAGACATACACAAAGGATGCCGTTTGCGAGATCCTTTTATCTTCAGCAAAACAGGAGAGAAAATTCACTATAAAACATAAAATAATCAGCAGATACTTTTCACCACATACAACGAAAGAAGAAATAGCAAAGATCCTATGTACACTTCTTGATGAATGGAAGAGAAATGCGGGCACAAAATGAGAGAACCGTTAAACCTAAAATCTTACCGTGGTGATGAGCCG
>JAEEKN010000103.1 GCA_016282435.1 Lachnospiraceae bacterium
ACAGGTCGGATTCAGAGGAACCTGAACGTGATGACACCGTCCGAATATCATAAACAGTACTACTTGGCGGCATAATAATACCGCCAGCTGTATACACAACTGGCGGTACAAAACTTTTAAATTTTTCACTGTCCTCTTGACGGGTAGCATACCAAAGTGACCGTGGGGTTTATGTCATTCTATTGATTTCAAAGATTCTGCCATATTCACACGTTTCAGTTTGAAATACATTACAAAGGCTACAAACAATGCAAATGCGAATGTAAACAGGAACGAATATACATAGCTTATCCCGTTGATATGTACATCAAACGTGACCATATCGATTTTTATATTTGACATTACATATCCGTGAAGCCAAATTCCGACAGGCACACCCAGTATGGCACCAAGGAGGGTCAGAACCATATTTTCGCGGAATACATACTGTGCGGTTTCATTCGCATAGAAGCCCAGCACCTTTATGGTAGCTATCTCGCGTATACGCTCCGTGATATTTATATTGGTAAGATTGTACAAAACTATGAAGGCCAGGGCAGCAGCACACACTATTACCAGTATGACGATATAGTTCATAGTCTGCATCATCCTGGAAAACATCTCCAGAGTATCGGCGTTCACGTTTACAGCACTTACCTTGTCACTGTCTGAGCTAAACCCCGCTGCCGCCTCATGCAGGTCTTTTCCTTCAGCTATACAGACAAATGCGGATTTATAAGTCATTTCGTCCATAGGAACCGACTTTAGATATGTTTCTTTACTTATATATGCATAAGAATTAAAAAAATTCTCACAGATACCGGATACTTTTAGATCAAATTCATTAAAGTCATTGTCCCTGAACTTTATCGTGTCCCCTGTTTTACAGTTATTTACTTTTGCTACATTTTGAGAGAGAATAACTTCTCCGATTCCGGGATAATCAAGCTGTTTCCCGTCTTTATCATGCAGCAGAACTACTTTCTTCCAGTCTTCCTCACCCGCTAACGCGATCAAGTTTACTGAACGTACTGAACCTGTATCCACAGGATTTACGCTTGTCTGAAGAACGGGCATGAAAGTTTCGATACTATCCGAAAACTGTTCCCTGAACTCACCCAGTTCTTCTGTATTTAAGCATTCTGAAAAGTTTATCAGTTCGTCATATACAAGTATCTGTGTATACTGTGCATCTGCTATCTCAGTTATCGAATCCCGGATACCGAATCCTGTAATGAGAAGTCCCGTACATCCACTGATCCCCAAAAGCATCATAATGAAACGACCCTTATAGCGGAACACATTTCTTAAGGAAACTTTGTGCAGGAACGGGATGCGTTTCCAAAGAAAAGAGATTCTTTCCAGCAGTATCCTTTTTCCGTTTTTCGGAGCCTTTGGACGGATCAGTTCTGCAGATACCTGATGAAGGTCTGTCTTGCAGGCTATGTATGTAGTTCCGACCGAGCATAAGAGTGACACCGCTATGGATATAATGAACAGAGTAGCATTAAACACGAAGCTTATCTCTGTAAAGCCATACATCAGTCCGTACACCTTCCATATGACTGCCGGGAACACGTAACACCCCAGGAAAAATCCTCCGATACAGCCTACGATCGCCGCACTTCCGGAGTATATCATATATTTTGAAATGATGCTTCCCTCGCCGTAACCGAGTGCCTTAAGAACTCCGATCTGGGTACGCTGTTCCTCTATCATCCTGCTCATGGTAGTGATGCACACGAGCGCTGCTACCAAAAAGAAGAACACCGGAAACACGACTGCGATTCCGTCCACTATCTTCGAGTCATTTTCAAAGCAGGCGTATCCTATGTTTTCGTTTCTTGTGAGAACATAAGTACTCGGAGATTCGGGGATCATGCCGTTACTTTTCAGCATATTTACTACGAATTCTCTTTGTGCTTCGGGGATACCGTACTTTTCAAGACCTTCGGTGATGAGATTATTTAAGCGGTCTTCCGCCTGAGTCTGCAGTTTTTCTTCAAGCCCGGTTTTTCTACTGTCTATCAGTTCTTTATACTCGTCCGAAAAAATGTATTCCTTCTCATTGAGAGCAAGATAGATATCGGTATATGCTGCCATATCAAAGTTTTCCGGAAGCATATAGCAAAAATACGAAATACTGCCGTTCCCGACAGAAGTAGTACCTCTTTCATAGTTTAGGTATAACGGGGAATATGCCAGCCCTACTATGGTCAGTTCCTTTGTTTTAAAACTATCCGCAGGGTCATTATTTCCTTCTCCAAGATATTCATTAATGAGTTCTTTTACACTGTCGTCACTGCCTGATACGGATTCAGTGCCGGATTCTTTCGATTCCGCTTCCTTTATGACCAGTGTTTTTCCTATATCATAGGCTGAATAATACCTGGCGTCGGCCAGAATCTCCCCGGATGTTTCAGGTAGACGTCCTGCTGAAAGGCTCGGCATATTTACGCCATTATCCATGCTTAAGTATCTTACTACATATTCTCTGTTACCATCTGTAGTCACGGCATCCGCGTAGTATGACCCGCATGCTTTTTCAATTCCTTCAATTCCGGAAAAATACTCAACATCTTCATCGGTGAGACCTATGGTGGAGATCAAACGGAAGTCAAACATATTTTGGTCGGAGACAAACCGGTTGGCGGCATCTACCATGGCCTGCCGGGTTACCTTAAGTCCCGAAAAAAAGCCGACACCCAGAGCGATGATGGCAAATATCGCCAGGTACCTGCCAAGGCTTCCCCGAATCTCCCTGTATGTTGTTTTCCACATATTTCTGTTCATAACAGATTTTTACCTTTCTTACCAGGATATCTCCTCAACTGGAACTATTTTTTCGTTCATGCGCATATCGGTGATCATTCCGCTTTTTACGGTGATGATCCGGTCTGCCATGGCGGTCAGGGCCTGGTTATGAGTGATAACTATTACGGTCATGCCGTTTTTTCTGCAGGTGTCCTGCAAAAGGGTAAGTATCATTTTACCGGTATTATAGTCAAGTGCACCCGTCGGTTCGTCACAAAGGAGCAGCTTCGGATTTTTAGCCAGTGCCCTGGCTATGGCCACTCTCTGCTGTTCGCCTCCTGACAGCTGCGCGGGGAAATTATTCGCTCTTTCCTTTAGTCCAACCTGCTCCAGTACCACAGACGCATCCATGGGATTCCTGCATATCTGGGAAGCCAGTTCCACATTCTCAAGAGCAGTCAGATTCTGTACCAGATTATAAAACTGGAATACAAACCCGATATCATAACGTCTGTAGGTTGTGAGTCTTTTAGTATTATATGAAGATACTTCTTCTCCGTCCAGGGTGACACGGCCCGAAGAAGCTGTATCCATTCCGCCAAGGATATTCAGAATAGTGGTCTTGCCTGCTCCGCTGGCGCCTACTATTACCACGAATTCGCCTTTTTCGATGAAGAAATTTACGTCTTTCAGGGCTTCTATTTCCACTTCACCCATATGATAGTTTTTTTTCACATGTTCAAACTCAACGAAACTCATCTTTTCTCCTTTTTCTCATCCAGAGCAAACAGGAATTTTCTCTGGAATTCGTTCCTTACGACATTAAGCGGCTTCAGCTGGGATGTTCTTCCTGAATTTTGCGTGGATCCATGGTCATTTTATCAAGTGATTTCGTAATGTTCTGACCTATCCCGGCCATAAACTTCATCATTAATCCTGTGAAAGACATACTGATACCCCCCAACCCCATATATTTTTACTTGTTATACAGTTTATCATTTGTTACATGATTTGGCAAGTGTATGCAAAAAATCCCACGGTCTTTTCGACCGTGGGACTTTTCTATGTCAAAGTTACCTCGAAAACGCCTTCAGCGTTTCCTCGGTAACAAAACGATGCTTCGCATCTTCTGTTTTGTTATATTCTCTTAGACACGTACAAAACTGTATCCGCCCATATCAAATATGAGCCTATCTGCTTCACCGTTTTCCTCTTCGGGACTATATGTGAAGAAGGTTTGAAGTCTTCCCTCTTCTTTAGGCATAGCATAGAATCCGTGAGGTTCATCGCCGCCCGCAAGAACGATTATGAAGCTGTCCGCTGCTTCCGCGTTGCCTTTCTTTCCTATATAATCTGTCATGGTACCGTTTTTTACTTCCATGTAGGAATCACCGTCTTCTGCGATCCAGATTCCTTCGAGTGCATCAATCTCGTCTTCCGAACGTTCTGTAATCTCGTTGTTATAATCAACATTTACAAATACTATCCTTCCGTTTTCAATGATGTACTCTTCAGCACTTACATAGTAGTCTGCGCTAGTCTCA
>JAEEKN010000104.1 GCA_016282435.1 Lachnospiraceae bacterium
CCATAGGAACCTATGCCTAGAAAACATCAAAATCCTTCTGTGAAGCAACTTCCGAATACCCTCTGAACTCATTATTCCGGCTCTCCAAGAGACAGGGGGACGGTTCTACTGCCCCTTAAATCATCACAAAGGCGGTAGTTTGACGCCGCCCGCAATATGATTTAGTTTATCATCTGTAAGCTCCATTTCAGATTCTTCGGGAATTTTATTTGGTTCTTCTTTGGGTTCGGTCTGAACAAGCTTTTCTTTTGATTCGTCTGTTGGTTTCATATAGTTTAGGTCTTAATAGAGTAAAGAATTTATCAGTTGAATAAAAAAATAAAATAGAGAGTGATTCACCTCTAAGGTATAATTATTTTAGGCAAAAAACAAATACTAAGGAGGTGCTCACTCTCATGCCTATTTTAGCACTATTAGAAGCACTCGTAAAAGGAATTATGGATGCTGAAGAAAAGTTTTTTGAAAACCCCAAAGATTTCTACAGCCTGGAGACCGCAGTAAAAAGCAGTGCCGAAGCCTTTTCTGCCGGTTTTCTTGGAGAAGTCTTGACATCCATGAATAAACAGATTTACGACAATTCCTGGCGCAAGAGTTCTTATAATGTTCAGCGAACCGACAGAAGAAGTATGATCAGCTCTGTTGGAGATGTATTTTTCGACTGTACTTACTATCAAAAGAGCGATGGCAGTTATCACTACATCCTCGAAGACATCATTGGCATTAGCAAACATGAACGCCTGTCAGAAGCTGCGGAAGTAAAGCTTCTTACAGAGGCAGCAAAGACCAGCTATGCCGAGGCGGCAAGATCCATACCGTCAAAAATGGGTATATCAAAGACAACGGTAATGAACAAAGTCCATAACATAGCAGAAGAAATACCGTGTGATGAATTGCCGGAAAAGAAGGTATGCGAGTATCTTCACGTGGAAGCCGATGAGGATCATGTGTCAGAACAGCACGGACGATGGGAGCCACGTGAGAACAATAAAGGATTTATATCGAAACTTGTATACCTGTATGAAGTAAAACAGGAATCCTCTAACGTAAAGGGAAGAAAAGAGTTAGTAAACACCTTTTATTTTTCAGGGATATATCCCGGCACAGAAGGAGTCGAGAGGCTTTGGGGTGATGTGCAGAGATATATCGATATGAACTATGATTATGATGCCATAAAACAAGTATACGTCAGCGGTGACGGAGCCCAGTGGATAAAAAGTGGTGCCAGATATCTTGATAAAGGGTTGTTCTGCGCGGACAAATATCACCTGATGAAGTACATAAATGCAGCTGCCGGGCAGATGAAAGACGAGAAGGATGTGGCAAAAGAAGAACTATGGCACATGCTGTATTCAAAAAGCAAAGACGCAAAGAAAAGAATTGATGAGTATACACAATTAATGCTATCCGTAACAGAAAACGAGAAACCGATCGAAGAACTGAGATCCTTTGTTTTGGGGAATTGGGCAGCTGTGCGAAGAAGTCTGCATAATAAAAAAGTAGGAGGGTGCAGCGCAGAAGGTCATGTAAGCCATGTGTTATCAGACAGGCTAAGTTCAAGACCTATGGGGTGGAGCCAGACCGGGGCTGACAGGATGAGTAAACTCAGATGCTATGAGAGAAACTATGGCCGGGAAAAGATAATAGACTTGGTAAGATACAGCCGGGAGAGAAGAAAAGACCAACGAACAGGAACAGACGATATACCCACAAAACACCTCGAGTTGAGGTCGATAATCGCTGAACACTATAATCAGTACAGAAGCTACGTTGATAGATTCCAGGCGACGATCCCCGGCCTGACAGTAAGAAAGATTGCGAGCATAAGAGAACAGATCCGCTTGCTGTAAAAGGAAACAACGCCTTATGGCGTTGCTTTGATAAAAGGCACCAAGAGCGCCTGTTATACCATTCCCTGCTTGATCATAGCGTATCTGCCTGAGAGATGGTGGTCAACCCCGTAGCCGCCATTGGCGGTGCTTCGCAGGGTTGACAACCATCTCTGGGCAGATAGAATCATAGCCAAGCAGGGAAAGAAGAAAAAGGTGCGCTGCACAAAGCAGCCGTACTCTAATGCCGAGAGCTTCCGGGAGCGAAGCGGACGGAAGGTTTCCTTTTTGACAAAAGGGAAAGGATGAATTAAAATACAGATGTCAAATCTGCTGAAAAGCAATCCTTAGAGACTCTCTATCCTTCTCCAACTGACAATAACTTTACGCTATCTAAAATTAAATTTAGGTTTGCATTTTTTTCGAAGAGTGGTAAAATGGTATGTGGATAAGGTGAATAGGGCGTGGGGATGCCCTATTTAAAACTGAGAAAGGAAGCTGTTAAAAAATGAATTTCTTAAAGTGGATCAGATCGCTTTCACTTATAAAGCAGGTCTGTGTTGGAATGGCTACGGTCCTGGCTGTCGGAGGCAGTGCAACTACCGTGGCTGTCGTTGCTAACCATAAGTCACCTAAACAGGCTGTGGTAGCTACAACAAGCTCTGAGGAGCCGGAATCAGAAGAGGAGCAGATAGAAGAAGCTATCCATTACTCTTCTATGAAGATTTCCGTAAGCTCCATCGAAAAGGATCTTGATATATTTTTCCTGGACGAGAACAATAACAAAATAAAGGGTCAGCCCTTCTCCGTTAAGCTTGTGGCAGTTAAAGATGCTGAGAAGCTTAATTCTTATGTTCAGAAGATTTCTGATCTGAATAAGGAGATCAAAGATGCTGAGGATATTGTATCCGGAAGTACGGCAGCAAGTGTTGTCGCATCTAAGCCGGC
>JAEEKN010000105.1 GCA_016282435.1 Lachnospiraceae bacterium
AATAAGCGAATACTACATCCGTGAAATATCGGTTTTATCGAAGAAAGTAGTAAATCTCGTAAGTGGCAATCTGGATACCAATATGAAGGAAAGGTTGGTGAACACTATGGATGGTCAGATTTTAGAACTTGGTTTTCAGCAGTGGTATAGAGAAGGACGCGAAGCTGAGCATACCAACACTCTAAGAGAACAAAAACGCGCTGATAATGCCGAAAAAGAGCTAGCCCAGGCTAACTCCTACATTAAAGAACTTGAAGCTAAACTGGCACAACAAAATACCTAAAATCAAATTTCCGGCATCCATAACAGGGATGCCGGTTTCCTTACTATTATTTTTTTCACCACAAAATAGTAACCGGAAGCCAACCTCAATCTTTCTTTTAAAAGAAACAAGCCGTTTCTGCTCTCATACTAAGCAGAAACGACCTGTTTCTATTATGAAAAAAATACAGTGAAACCAAAATTTTATCCTTTAGTGATTTTCCTCCCAGTACTCGTAAGCATCTTCCCAGTCATCAAATTCCTCTTCCCACTCATCTGCAAAATCATAGGCATCATCATAATCATAAACATCGTAAGGATCGTACTTATATGATTTACTCTTTGAAGAACTGCTTTTAGATGAAGAGCTGCTCTTAGATGAGGAGCTACTCGGGATCAGGTTCAGATAGCTCATATCCTTTCCTTTGGTTTCTCCTTTTGACCAAGCTATCTTATTTGCTTTTATAGATGCTTCCTTACGCTTTCTTTGCTCTTCCTCTTGCTGCTTTTCTTTTGCAATTCTGTCAATATTGTAATCAACAATGTAGGCGATATCAAATATAATCACCAAGCAGGCAATGATTATTGCACCTATACCGCTTTTATTCTTTCCGATATTATTCTTCATGTCAGCACCTCGCCTTCAAGAATACCCAACCAATAAAAACCAACAGGATAATTTACTTCTATTCTTTACTATATGCTATCATAAAAAATAAGGGAAATAAACAATCGAAAAAACAAATTAAAACGCTCTAATACGCTATCAGCTAACTTTAGAAATCCCCGTGTTCAACAGAACCACTTCCATCAGAAATGTGTCCTGTTTTTCTTTCGGGAGAGAATAATACTGAAATAAAAATAAATGTTCTTGAATCTCGCGAACACTGATCGATCCGCAGTTACGAATGGCCTTAAGATCTAAACCGGAACTAATAGCCTCCACAACATCGCCAACCGTCTTGTACCCGGATCTTTTCAGGCAATTTCCGGAACGTACACTTAACTCAAGTTCATCCAGAGGTGCTTCCCGCATCTCCTTCGTCATGTACATCCTGAATCTCAGATGTGCACCCCGTCTTTCCCGAACATGCACATCATCCATTCTCGCTATCACTTCCGGTACCGTCTGACACTGAAATCTGTTGTCCATACTTGTCAACTCCTCCATATACATCCTTAATGACCTCTTTCACAGTATGGGAAGTAAGCTCTGTCAAACTCTTTCCACATGCCTTGCGGATCATCCTCAACAGATAGTTCAGGTCCCGGACATCATCGGACACCGCTACAATCCGAATATGATTCGGTTCTGAAGTAGTATAAATCTGTCTGATAAAAGCCGTGCGTACAGACACATATCTGAGCACATCTTCAAAGTCATCCGGAAGGGTCACCAGATCAATAAAAAGAGTAATATCCTCATCCCTGTATATGCATGTATTGTATCCTCTGATAATACCTTCCTTTTCAAGCTTCATTACCCTCTTCTTGGCAGCCACCCTAGACATTCCAATGTGAGCTCCAAGTTCCTCAAAACTCATCCTGGCGTTACCTTTTATCAGATCAAGAATCAATTCATCCGTTTTGTCCAAAACCTGCTCCTTCCGCCGAGTCTCTGACTCGGCTCTCCCGGACACTTCGAGAGCAAGCTCTCTCAGTGACCGTTTGCTCAGCCAACAATTTAGAATCAAGCTTCCATTGTTGGCATTCGCCATTCACAAAAAAAGAAACTACATTCAGTGTCGACTCTGATTGTAGTTTCATTATATTAGCATAATTTTCTATTGTCAATAGTTTAGGTTTCGTTTCGTAACCTGCCATTTTTTCCTTTTCCCAGAAATATTTTTACTCCATCACATCTTCCCAATACTCATAGGCATCTTCCCAGCTATCGAAGTCATCCTCCCAATCATCTGCAAAATCATCCGGATTATTATATTTCTCAGCACTATAAATATCGCCGGTATAGTAATTTGTACGATTATTTTTCTTAGAAGCTCCGGACTGACTCTTTGTAGTAGTATTAACACTTTTACTTTTCCTTGTGGTAGTATCCACATTTTTACGTCCCTTTGTGGCAGTACTCACATTCCATGTTATATACAAATCATGATGCTTATGGTCTTTACAGTATCTCTCGTCCTTATCGCATGTATTGGTACATCCCGGCACATCGCAATCTTTGACGGAAGTTACATTTGCTATATAAATGAGAAGGAATATAATCCCGTATAATAATATTATTAACCCCCAAACTCCACCTGCAGTATCTAATAGTCGAACCTTTTTCTCCGGTTGTTTGTTATTTTCCATCCAATCACCACCTTACGAAAATGTACTATTGAGCTACAGCAGATACCATAGATATATCCACAAGCGGGCTCACTTTACTGGTCAAATGAAAACCATTACAGTAATTACACCAATAGTAATCAAGTTTTTTCCCACGTTCTCTTTCAAACATTTTACGATACATATTTGCGGTATGCTCATCTCTGTAACGTCTTTTCCTGCCACACTGTCTCCATACACTGTATGTCATAACAACACCCCCTTTTGCATCTATATCCTAGTAATCATGCTAATAAATATGGATCTATTATATTCTTAAACGCATCCATATAGCCTGAATATACCTGATTTTTAATCCCTTCTTCATCTTCATCCGGATACGGCTCACTTTCAACATCTTGAAGCTCCGCGTCATCAAGTAATTCTTGCAAATCATTTTCAACAAATTCGTATAATGCATCATATAATTTCTTTTTTAAGTCAACATATTCAGCTTCAACATTTTCCTTAACCCTATAGAACATTCTGTTTGCAGATTCTTTGTCACATTTATCTTTTTTAAAGCAATCCGTATTATAATAAAAATCCATAAATGTTTTAACGGAATTATAAACATTTTTTAAAGCCGCTAATTCTCTATCCGTTAACGCTGTCACCTCTGTCTTGCTCATAATAACCTCCTTAAGTAAAGTATTTTCCTCAACATTCCAGAATTTTTCCAGCGAATAAACTTTTTCAGTATCAGATGGCCCGTTTAAGTTAAACCGCCAGTTATGAATAGTAGAGCTATCCACCGATAATGCATCTGCAACAACTTCCTCATACTTTGTTATTCCTATTCCGGATTCTTGAGCTTTTACTTTGAATAAATGATTAAATTTGACGATGTCGAATTGTACCTCACGGTCGTTAACCATCCAGATTCTTGTCTGCTTACTTACCACAGCTGTTCTCCTTTCGTTTGTTCTTTATGTTTACAACCTTACTATAACACCATTTCCAAACTTAGTACAGTTAGAACTGTGTTAGATAATTCTCTAACGAAATCTGTATAAAGAATCAAAAGGGATACCAATCCAATACTAACTATAATTTCATGTCAAGCCAGATAACGATCACATAATTCTCGAGCCCATTTTTTTGCATCTTTAGGGAATTTAAACCATCTGATATCTGTCAGGAATCCATCCTTGCTCTGATATGTAACAGACCAGTTGTATCTTCCAAAACATTTTAAAATTATAACCGGTTTTCTATCCATAAAATTATAATCCTTTCATAAATCATCTTATGTCTCGCGAGGCCCGCGCATTCCATCCCATTCACTATAGAACCCTGTATTCCTTATTGCAAATAAATATGCAGTATCTAAAGAATCAAAATGCCATTTTTGCAATGCATGCCCAAAATTATATGTTACCCAGTCATCTGTGGCATAGCCTTCAATTGACAATATCAATCCCTTTTCATTTTTTTGGAGTAACTCATCTAAGGGTATATCATTGTCATGAGAGAAACTAAATCTAATAAAATTATTATCCATCGTCTAAAATCTCCATCACAAAATAAATTGAACATTATGTAGAAAGCCTTTACAATAATTACACCAAATATCCAGTTTATGCTAACAAAAAAGGGTCAACGATTTTGTTAAAACTACTGACATACCATTCATAACAACCTTTATATTCAATTTTTATCAATTCTGATTCCTCTTCATCATCCTGATTAGCCGCATCACATAATAATTCATATAATTCATTATCCACAAAATTTTCAAGTGCATCATACAGCTTCTTTTTTAAATCGATATACTCTCTTTCCAGAGTGCCTTTAACCGAGTAATACATTTTATAGGCCGCATCATAATTACACTTTTCCTTATTAAATCCTTCGGTATTATAATAAAAATCCATAAGTGATTTAAATGCGATATAAAAAGATCTTAAAGCTGCTAATTCACGGTCTGTTAATGCTGTAACTTCTGCTGTGTTCATAAATACCTCCTTAAGTAATGTGCCTTCTTCAATCTCCCAGAACTTTTCAAGCGATGTAACTTTTTCAGGATCAGACGGCCCGTTCAATACGGAACGCCAGTTATGAATTGTAGAACTATCAACAGAAATGGCATTTGCAACAACTTCTTCATATTTGATTAGTCCTATCCCAGCTTCATAAGCTTTTGATTTAAAAAGTTGTTTAAACTTGTGGATATCGAATTGTACCTCATGACCGTTAACCGTCCATATCCTTGTCTGCTTACTTACCATGGCTTTTTCTCCTTATTCTGTGGCTTGTTTTGTTTACAGCTATATCTTATCATCAATTCTGTCGGAAGTACAGTTAGAACACAGTTAGATAATCCTCTAACAAAAATGCATCTTATAAAGATAGGGGATAATGACATAGTTATCATGTTATCCCCTAATACTCTTTCTATAGTATTTCATTTTATAAATCTTATAACTCCCATAGGAGGCACATCCTTGTCAAAAGATGATATTCCTCTTAAGTAATCCTTATCCTCTCTCCATTTGCTTATAGCTGACTTTTTATCCGGTTGTTTTGTGTTAATCCTAATAAAAAATCCAGATACTCAATTACTCTTGTTTTTGTCATTATTTCATTTGCAATAATCCAGCTTAGTACCTGTCTGCGTTCTCCGTCAGATAGTATATCCTTTGCTACTGTGTAACCTAACAGATTAAGCGGACTTTTGGGGCTTAGATTATCTTCATAAAAACCATTTTTATATTTTTTGTATTCCTCTTCCGTTAAGAGTTGGCACAATACTTTGCCATTATTATGAAGCCTATAATAGATTTCGGTGGTCACATAATATACGTTGCAATCATAGCAATAAATAGCTGGGAATTCTGTATCTTTATATGTATTACCTATTATCATAGGCACAGTTGCTACAACGTCGACATATTCATGTCCTTTCTCCCTGCATTCGTACATGGACTTCTTAACAAAGAATGTTCTGTAATCAATGGAACGTGGTTCTTCACTACCTACAGGCGGATTATCTCCTATTGGATTAATTGACCCTCCGCTAGGCTCGGCTTTTATATCAAACTCATCCATTAATACTTCACATAAATACTTGGCCTCTTCATCAGACAGAGTAACTCCTTTTAACGGAGTACCATCTTTCCATCTTCTAATATCATATTTTGGGGTATTATTTCCCCATTTGATATATTTCAGTTCTAGCGATTCGAAATCGTTCTCATAAATTGTAGCAATATCTTTTATGATTTTGTATTCAACCATATCTATCCTTTCAATCCAGCATCATCTTTATAATACTTTTCGAAAAAATCTGCTACCTTTCCAATTTTCTCATGATACACATCAGCATCATAGTATTCTAAATAGTTACCATCAGAGTATTCTGAAAGTCCATCAATATTAAGTGTTAAATAATATTCCTTTTCGGAATTCTTATATATTTTAACTATATAATGTGCATAAATATCCGGCAAGGACTCCATGCATTCATTTTCTGCTGCAGCCATCAAATTTGCGTAGTATTTTTTAATATTCTCCTCACTATCATAACAAATTATAGAGAATTCATTTTCCAACCAGAGGATGTCATCATTTTTTTTGCAGCTTTTATAGCTATCTTCTAGCGCGGGAATTATCACGTTGTATATTATATCCTTAACATCTTTTTCCGACACTGCTGCTAACATACCTATATTAATATCTAACATTTTGGTTATCATCGAAAAGAACAGCATGTCGTCTATAGATCCATCCCTAGATTTATCCCTTAAATACTTGGAAACATAGGCAGACTTTTTCTGAAGATTATTATGATTCTTTATAGCATAGATATACAGAGCATTATATAAAATATCTATTTGCTGACAAGCATCTTCATAAATTGAATCTATTGTTTTATTAATGTTCGGAAGGAATCCCTGCGTTCTATTCTGATTATCTATCTTACTCATATTATTACTTACTTCAATATAAGCAGTATTAGAATCATTTTCTTCTATATTATTTTGACTATTATGAATAGTTTCAACTTTTTTCTTTCTCTGACTTTCCAGTTTTCTTACAAGTTCATCGTAATATTTTAAATCATCGTATTTACCATAATGACTATGCCAAACCAAATGCATTCCAGCATTGTTATTATCATAGCTCATAACCCTTTTCTCCATTTTCTGTATAGATATACATAACAATTATAGATACTATGTCTCCGCCACATCTATGCGTGCATCTTAAAACAAAACTTTTGAATCAGTTTTTTCTATCTTGTCAATCAAAATTCCAACAAATGCATAATCGGTTGTTTCTCCATAAAAAGTACCTGGATATGGAATTCCTACACCCCCAGACCAATCCCATTCCCATCCATACCCTTCTCTATTGCTACTATTTTGTGCTCTAAGGCATATTGGCTCAAAGAAATAGAATTCTTTTGTTTTTATCAATTCTGTATTTTTCTTTAAAAGATTAAAATATAACGAACTATAAAAATTGTAAACAGAAACTCCCTTGTCCGACTTAAAATCCGTAAAAGTTATATGTCCAACAGTATGCTTTACATCAGGAAATCGTTCAACAATAAGATGATACTGAATCAAATACCCGTTAGTTATTTCTTTTCTGACATCCTTTATTATCATTCTCTTATAAGGTCCCACCGCCCTATTTTTACCTTCAAACTTATCCATTAGTTCAATTGTACTTGTATATCTACTTATTTGAGTATATAAATCCCCTTCTCTTTTTAAGGGCCATATTCTATATTTTTTATATGACTTAAGAATTTCTACTATCTCTTCCCAAAATGTTTTATCTGGAAATTGTAATGATATAGTTTCAAAGTCACTAGAAGAAACCCATTTAATGTCACAGTTGTCTTCCTCAATATCTTTTTCAACATCACATAAATATATTCTATAAATATGTTTCGACCCCAATTGATCACATTCATGTGTACTTAACCATGATCTTACAGAAACATCAATATTCAAAGAATCATGAATTTCAGAAACTATTGCTTTTTCTGGAGATTCACCCAACTTTACTTCAGTTTTGGGTAAAACAAACTGCTTCGAGTTTTTATCTTTTTGTTTTAAAAACATTACATTTTGATTTCTAATAATAATTGCCACTGAAAAAAAATTTTTTTTCTCATTTTTCATAGTTAATCCTCTTTAATATCTATTAAGAAAAAACTCTGTGCTTAACATATTTTATTATTAATTCTTAAATAATCACTTATCTTTAACCAAGGAACTTGCACCCGTCATATAATTTATTTCAACTCCCGGTTGAACATTGTAATGTCATATAATCTGATGCTATCTTATTAGTAGCATATAAATAATGACAATATTTTTTTATTGCTGCATGAGCACCTATTTGATTAGATGGACTTGTATTACGAATGCTTGCGAAATATCCAGTATAATCATCAATATTTAATTTAGTGATATGTTTTTTTGTATATTCCCAAAAATGAATTATATGAATCATGTAATTAAATATTGTACTATAAGATAATTTTGTGTTAAAATTTTTGAATTCTTTTAAGTACATAAAATCATATTCTTTAATTAAATTATTAACACGATTAAGCCAATATGTATCATATGTATTATTTCCCATAAATCAATCCTCCCTTAATCTAGGCTGTAACCCTTCTTTTAAATGTTTATCAATCGTTTTAATATCTGCATGATCAGCAGTTAAACAATAACGAAATCCCCATATTGATTTTCTTTTCCATAAAGGGATACGATTTAATTCGTCCATTATAGACATAATTTCTTGATATGAATAATGTTTTAATCCTATTTCTTTTGCTCTTTGTTCTCTCTTTATAGTATATTGAGTAGGTTTAATCGCTTGTCCATTATTAGGATCAATATAATATTGCATTGACTTATACTGTGCTACTGTATAAAAGACATATTTCCCTTGATAATATTCAATATATCTTGTCCCAGGTATTTCATCTTTAATATGCATATCATTTCCGTATTGTAAGACTAACCCGGGAATCTGTGTGATATATGGCTTTATATTATTTTCAAAGGTTAAATCCGTACGTTCCCCCTTTTTATCAATAACAATATAATGACCTTCAGAATCTATTTCCGTTATAACCTTTTTATTATTTGTTTTTAATCGTTCATTGCCATGACTATCAATCCAAGTTGGCGAAAAGCTAGTACGACTTCTAGCTTGCGAACCGAGATCTCTAATTCCTGACCGAATTAAATCAGTTCCTCCTAATACTATAAAAACAATTAAAAATATAATACCTACCATTTAATCCTCCATTTCCAAGCTGACTCATAGCTTCAACCCATTTAGAAACGTGTGTCGCTATGTACATAACACAAAAAGCACCGTAACTAAAAGAGTTACGATGCTATATATCAATCAAATTATAGTTGCAACTGGCTGACATCTGAAAACATCCTTGTAATTCTTTAAGTCCCTATAGCTTTGCGTCACATTCTTTCGAATGTTTTGCCGTTATTCATTTTATATGATTATAGTATATACAATTATCGGTATACTGTCAAGTATATTTTTAGTATACTCAAAAAGAACTCGAAAAATGATGAATACACCTGAATATGCCTGAATATGCCTGAATACGTGCAAAAATCCACTTGCAAATCACGAAGAATATGATAAAATATTCTCAGAGCTTAACAAGCTATCTCAACTCATAAACAAAGCATGCGATGATAAAGAAATAAGTGAATACTATATCCGTGAAATATCGGTTTTGTCGAAGAAAGTAGTAGATCTCGTAAGTGGCAATCTGAATACCAATATGAAGGAAAGGTTGGTGAACACTATGGATGGTCAAATTTTAGAACTTGGTTTTCAGCAGTGGTATAGAGAAGGACGCGAAGCCGAACGTATCAACACGTTAAAAGAACAAAAACGAGCCGATGCCGAAGCTTTACGCGCTAATGTTGCAGAAGCCAGAGTCAAAGAGATTGAAGCTAACGCGAAAAATGAGCTAGCCCAGGCTAACTCCTACATTAAAGAACTTGAAGCTAAACTGGCACAACAAAATACCTAAAATCAAATTTCCGGCATCCCACAGGGATGCCGGTTCCTTACTATTATTTCTTTTATGAATGATATATATACGGCTATTAATTACGTTTACATAAATATGTATCAGCTATCAAGATACTCTGCAAGATAATATAAAACCCGGTCAAAATGATAGTTATTATATTCCTTTGCAAGCTTTCTTCTGGCGTCGCTCCCGTATCCAAGGTATTCTTTTCCATACCCAATCTCAAAGGTCATACAGGCGAACTTCCGATTCGGTTCTTTGATAAGCTCAATCTCATTTTTATCCATCTTAGGGATTGCACACAGCGGATATTCGTTATCGCCATCAGTGTAAACGCAGAATCCATAGGCAGGACTGAATTTCGCTCCATAAGCTATCGAAGTTGCGTAATCAGTGAGGGTAGAACCTGTCCCGATCAACCCGTAACCGGATTCTTCATCTTCCCACTTGTATTTTCTCGAATTCCCTTTGTTCATCTTAGAGAACATGGCATCTGCCAGCTTATGGCATTTATTACGGTGATACTTGCTATCCCACGGCTTTCCGGCATACCCGATTGAACCCTGTTGATGATAATCGATAAGCACTGCCGCCTTCTGCTTTACTACATAATAATAGAGAAACTTCATCATCGCTTTAGTCTCCGGAATACTGCCTGCATGTGTTCCGGGATAATACGGCTTCTTTGGAGACGAACTTAAGTAATCTGTTTTAGAATTTCCCTTTCCTACCTGGGACCAAACAAGTCCAGGGAAGTTACGATTAAGGTCCGTGCCATTTGCAGTACCTTTCCAAAGCTTCCCGTTTGAGTATGTATATCTCTTTGTGTCAAATGCCACACCTTCCCTACCATCAGGGTTTGTACACGGAACTGCCACTATACGGAACTTTGAAAGTACCTCCTGCGACTCTTCTGTATCAGCCTGAAGCAGTTCGATGAGATGTTTTATGATGAATACAGTACCGGCAGCCTCTCTGGCGTGTGTGCTTCCGGTAAGTACCACTGTCTTTTTCTTTTTTACTTCTGACGGCACATCTATCTCCAGAGCGTACATTGGTCTTCCCTGCTGAGTCTCACCTATCTGATAAAGGTATACTCCTTCATAGCGTGAAAGGGCTTTCATATACTTTACTATTGTGTCATAAGAATACTTTTCCGAAATATCGAGTGAGAGTTCAATCGGTTTCTTTTTTACCGTACAATTCTTCCACAGATATGAAAATGCTTCTTTGTATTCATCCAATGGCATTCCGGGGATAGAAGTAAGATACCTGCATCCATAATTCTTCTTGAGCTCATCAGCAATCTTATCCGTTGATTTCATCTTCTCATCCGGATTAATTACGCTATCTGCGATGTAGTCAAAGGTATTTGCATCACGAAGCGTAGGTGTAGACAGATAAGATGCCTTCGGTCTTTTGTCAGCAACAGCTTTTTCCTCGGATCCATCGTCCATCGTTTTAGCCTGGATGTTATATAATGGACTTACTACAAACGATACGATCATTACTATTGTGAACAATCGCATAGTATTTTTCATTATATTCTTAATGCCCCTTTTTACGACCATCACAGTTTCCCCTCTTATATCTTGTCCATTCATATAATAGTCATTCCTACAGTTTGTTTTTATCCTACCTGGGTTCTGTACATCTCGGCATACTTTCCGTTCAGGGTTATCAGCTCGTCGTGAGAGCCCTTTTCAGCTATCCTTCCGTTCTCAATAAGTATGATGATATCGGAGTCTCTGATAGTGGAGAGACGATGCGCGATGATAAAGGATGTTCTGTTTTCACAGATTTTAAGCATAGCATTACGAATCTTCTGTTCAGTCACGGTATCTACCGAGCTGGTCGCCTCGTCCAGTATCATAATAGGTGCGTTCGAGAGAACTGCGCGCGCGATAGTGAGTAACTGACGTTCACCCTGTGAAAGCTCCATACCGCCCTGTTCAAGGACTGTGTCATATCCGTTCGGTAGTCTCTCGATAAATGCGTCCGCTCCTGCTGCCCGTGCAGCTTCTTTTATACTGTCAAGGGTAGCTCCTTCTTTTCCGTATGCTATGTTATCCTTTACAGATTCCGCAAACAATGCAGTATCCTGTAGTACCACGCCGAATACATTTCTAAGGTCTCCCATCCTGTAATCACGAAGATCTGTACCGTCCAGGTATATGCTTCCGCTGGTGACATCATAAAATCTCGTGAGCAGATTTATGATAGTGGTTTTTCCTGAACCGGTAGGTCCTACTATGGCCACTTTTTTGCCTGCCGGGATTTTCAGCGATATATCTTTTAATATGGTTTTTCCGGTATCATACCCGAAACTTACGTTCCTGAATTCTACTTCACCACGGGTATTTGTGAGTTCTTTTGCGTCAGGCTTATCTACAGGCTCAGGTTCCTGGTCCATGATCTCAAATACACGTTCCGCTCCTGCTACCGCGGTCTGAAGGTTATTGTATACATTTGCTATCTCTACGAAAGGACGGGTGAACTGTCTGGAATAGAGGAGGAATGTACTGATAAGTCCTATATCACTCAAGTTTCCGTTTATGTATAAAAGTCCACTGATAACCGCTATAGCTAGATAACATATATTGTTGATGACGTTCATGAGCGGCATCAGATATCCCGACCATATGAGCGCTCTGATGGCTGTTTTGGTGAGGTTTTCGTTCTTCCTGTCAAAGTCCTCTTCCATCTGTTTTTCGCGGCCAAAAGCTTTTACGACCGTGAGACCCGAGATTCCTTCTTCTATCTGTCCGTTTAGAATTCCGAGATTTTTCTGCTGTTCCCTGAATAGTTTTCTGGTGTGTTTGGTCACGACCTTCGTAAGGACAAATATCATGAATACACTGCAGAGTGTAACCAAAGTAAGTATGGGGCTCAGCATTACCATCATCGTAAATATTCCGACTATGGTAAACGAATAAGTCATGAGGAGTGTAATGGAACTTGATATGGTGGTACTGATATTGTCGACATCATTCGTGAGACGGCTCATAAGTTCACCATGCTGGTGCTTGTCAAAGAAACGCAGCGGAAGATTCTTTATCTTTCCGAAGAGTTCCTGACGGATATGGTTGATAATCCGCTGTCCTATAGCTGCCATCAGGAACTGCTGCATAAACTTTACAAACCAGTCACATACATAGAGTCCTGCCAGCAAAAGGAGTAGTGTGGTGATGGTGTCCCCTTCACTGATATGTGTAATGATGCTTCCAGTAAGTCTCGGTGAGATGATAGCTGTCGCCGATGAAAATGCCGAGAACAGGAGTACCAGGCCCAGGCCTTTTCTTTTTCCCGTTGTCAGGTCCCAGAGCCTTTTCAGTGTTCCTTTTAAGTTTTTAGGTTTTACCACCTGCATTCCCCTGCCCGGTCTCGATATTCCGCTCAGGTTCTGAGGCGGTGTCGCTGTTGTTCTTGTATCTGCCATTTTTTCCAATCCTATATTTTTTTATGCAGGAATAGCTCCTATCTGGGATTCGTATATCTCACGATATGTCCCGCATGTAGCGAGCAGTTCCGCATGGGTTCCGAATCCCTGTACTGTTCCGTTATTTAATACCAGTATCTTGTCCGCACGCATAACCGTGGAGATTCTCTGGCTTATGAGGAGCACGGTAGGTTTGTTTTTACCTTCAGTCTTTATCTTTCCTGATTCTACTTCATTACCGGTTCCAAGCTCCGACAATCCTTTTAGAACCTCAGATTCGGTGTTTGCGTCCAGTGCGCTCGTACAGTCGTCAAGTATCAGGATACTTGGGTTCTTTATCAGTGCTCTGGCTATGGATAGTCTCTGCTTCTGTCCTCCGGAAAGGTTTACACCACCCTGTCCAAGCAGGGTATTATATCCGTCCTTTGTTTTATTTATAAACTCTTCTGCGCAGGCGATTCGAACCGCTTTCTCTATTTTTCCGGAAATTGCAGAATTTTCTTCTGTATTTTCCTGAGTCATCGCTATATCTGCTGTAATTTGCAGATTTTCGTTTTCATAACCTGAACTTTTTTCTTCTACTAATTTTTTATCTATTAAATTATCACGTTTATTAGTTGTATCATACGGCAGTCCCCATTTCAGGTTCTCCATGATGGTTCCGGTAAACAGAAGCGCCTTCTGAGCTACCAGGGCTACTTTACTCCTCAAATACTCTTCGTCTATTTCGTTTACGTCGCATCCGTCTATCCTGATGCTTCCGCCCGTTACATCATAAAAACGCGGTACGAGATTTACCAGGGATGTTTTTCCCGATCCTGTAGGTCCTATAATTCCTACAGTTTCTCCGGGACTTGCTGAAAACGATATGCCCTTAAGTGCGTTCCTCGATGATCCGGCGTATGCAAATGATACGTTGTTGAATTCTATTTTCCCTGTGATATCCGGCTTTTTAGGATTTTCAGGCTTTTTCTGTACAGGCTTCTCGTCCAATACTTCCTTGATTCTTTCAGATGAAGCCAGCGCTCTTACCGCACTGTTTATGACGTTTGATATGAAGTTCAGGGCAAACAGAACCTGGCCCATATAGTTGACAGACGCCATAAGTCTTCCTATGTCTGCTGCTTTCTGGTCCTGGGATATGAAGAGTAGTAAAACTATTCCGAAGTTTACTGTAAGATTTATAAGCGGTGCAAACATTGCCATGGCACGGAGCGCTGATTTGTTTGCTTCAGCCAGGTCATCGGATGCATTGCCAAACTTGCCGGTCTCTTTATCTTCCGCCCTGAACGCTTTTACTACACGCACGGACGAGAGGAATTCCCTCGATACGCCGTTCAGTTTATCGAGTTTTTTCTGAACTTTACCAAATCTGGGATATCCCACCATGATATTCAGCACTATAAGAAGTGTAGCCACAAGTATGATAGCTATCATTATCGGTGCCTGTTTAGGTGTCTGGATGATGATGAGAATAACCGCTCCTATACCGGTAATAGGCGCTTTTATCATGATTCGCATGATACTGTTTATGAAATCCTGTATCTGCGTTACATCGTTCGTGATCCTGGTGATGATGGAGGCCGGCTGAAGTCTGTCGATATTCTCTAATGAGAGCTGCTGCACGTTATGATAGATATCATGACGGATTTCTTTACCGATGGTCTGTGATGTACGACTCGCAAAATGATTACGCATGACCGCGCAGAATGCTCCAAACAGGGCTATTCCCAGCATTATACATCCGTATATAAGAATCTGAGATACGTCTTTATTTGCCACTCCGTCATCAACAATATATGACATGTATGTGGGCTGTAGGAGATCTGCTACCGCCTCTAAAGTAAGGAACGCTGTAGATATGCAGAATATCACAAGGTGCCTTCGTATATAACTTAATATCAGTTTCATTTATTATAATCCTTTTACTAATAGTATACTTTGTAAATATCTTTAAAAACCAAAATGTATTTTACTTCAATAAGAGATAAATATCAAGTTTTTTCAACAAAAAAGACACTGCAGTTTTACCTGCAATGTCCTGTATGTATAGAGTCACTGTCACCTTAAAAAATCCCTCTGTGTTTCCTCGGTAACAAAACAATGCTCCGTATCTCCTTTGTTACAATATCATAGTGAGCTGTATTCTCTTCTTCTGAAGATCAACGCTCATAACTTTTACATCCACTACATCTCCTACGCTTAAAAGTTCTAAGGGATGCTTGATGAACTTTTTGTTGGTAATCTGTGATATGTGTACCAGACCGTCCTGATGAACTCCGATATCTACGAATACACCGAAGTCGATAACATTACGGACTGTTCCTTTAAGAACCATACCTTCCTTCAAATCTTTCATCTCTAAGACATCCTGACGGAGAATGGGAGCCGGCATATCTTTACGGGGATCGCGTCCGGGCTTTTCAAGTTCCTTTATAATATCGTCCAGTGTGATCTCACCGATACCGAGGTCCTCAGCCAGCTTTTTCTTGTCACTGATCATAGAGCTTAAATGAGAAAGAGAAGAACCACCCTTAGGAGCCTCTGTCTCATTTCCTGCTGCCATGATACCTGTTACAACGTTTTCGGAACCCGAGTTCTTTGATGAATTCTTGGCATCATCTTTTCCGGCACCGTCACGGGTTATAACATTCTTTCCTGCCTTGGCAAAAGCCTGTGCCAGGAGCTTGCCCATAGCAGTATCGGTATTCTTTATATAGATATCGTTTTTATTTCTGCGGTCTCTTCCGCCCTTGTTTGCTTTTTCTGCTTTCTCAGCTTCTGCCTTACGCTTGTCCTCATCTTCTTTTACGGCTTTTGCCTGTTCAGCTTGAAGGGTCTTTATATCCTGAGGTGTGAAACCAAGGCTCTCTAAAAGCTTCTTTGCTGCCTCATATGATTCGGGATGTACGCTGGTATTGTCGAGAGGATTCTTGCCGCCTCTGATCCTTAAGAATCCGGCGCACTGCTCAAATGCCTTCGGGCCGAGCTTCGGTACTTTTAGGAGTTCAGCACGTGACAGGAATCTTCCGTTTTCCTCACGATATGCCACGATATTTTTGGCGATGGGCTTCGAGATACCCGATACATACTCCAAAAGCGATGCAGATGCAGTATTTACATCAACACCTACTTTGTTTACACAGTCCTCTACAACACCTTCGAGCTGTTCACCAAGCTTCTTCTGATTCATATCATGCTGATACTGTCCTACACCTATGGACTTGGGATCTATCTTTACGAGTTCTGCCAGAGGATCCTGTACACGACGGGCGATGGATGCCGCACTTCTCTGTCCGACATCGAAATTCGGGAATTCCTCTGTGGCAAGCTTGCTCGCAGAATATACCGATGCACCGGCTTCATTTGTGATAATGTACGAAAGATCGGGTTTGTTCAGTTCATGGAGAAGTTCCACTATCACCTGTTCTGATTCTCTCGACGCGGTTCCGTTTCCGACTGAGATAAGGGTGATATTGTACTTGTCTATAAGCTTTTTAAGAACTCTTTTCGCCTCATCAACCTTGAACTGGGGCGCTGTAGGGTAAATGACTACGGTATCAAGAACCTTACCTGTAGGATCTACGACTGCCAGTTTACATCCCGTACGGAATGCAGGGTCCCATCCAAGAACAAAATGTCCTGCGATAGGAGGCTGCATGAGCAGCTGTGTCAGGTTCTTGCCGAATACCTTGATAGCACTGTCCTGAGCTTTCTCGGTAAGGTCCGAACGTATCTCACGCTCTATGGCGGGCGCTATCAGACGGTCATAAGCATCCGCTACCACATTTTTTAATATATCGTTTGTGTATTCGTTATCCTTCTTTATCGTATGCATCTCAAGGTACTGAAGGATTTTTTCCACAGGAGCTTCAATCTTTACTGTCAGGAATTTCTCATCCTCACCACGGTTCAGTGCCAGTACTCTGTGACCGAGTATGGTGCTGATCTTCTCCGAGAATTTATAATAATTCTCATATACGCTCTGAGCCTTTTCATCCTTGGCTTCGGATACGATAAGTCCCTCTTCTCCGGTAAGCTTTCTGATGTAAATTCTGTAATCGGCTTCATCGGAAATCTTCTCGGCTATGATATCACATGCACCGGCTATAGCTTCCTCGGCTGTTTTTACTTCCTTTTCTTCGTTTATAAAGTCAGCAGCATATTCCAATATAGGCTTATCTGCATCCTGTGCCAGAATAATATCTGCCAGAGGTTCTAATCCTTTTTCCTTTGCTACAGTAGCACGGGTTCTTCTCTTCTGTTTATAAGGACGGTACAGGTCTTCGACTACTACGAGCGTGGTAGCATCCAGTATCTGCTTCTTTAATTCCTCTGTGAGCTTTCCCTGTTCCTCTATACTTGCAAGAACCGATGTCTTCCTTTCCTCCAGATTTCTGAGGTATGTCAGCCTCTCATACAGGTTTCTCAGTACTTCGTCGTTCAGTGATCCTGTCACTTCCTTACGGTATCTGGCGATGAAAGGAATGGTATTTCCTTCATCGATAAGCTTCACTGTGGCATCCACCTGTGAAACCTTGATTTCAAGTTCTTTTGCAAGTTGTTCGTTGATGTTCATCTTTCTTACTCCTGTGTTAATTTTTTATCTTGACAGTTTCTTTGACATTTCTGCCATATATGCATCCGGGTATTTATCAAGCTTCATGGCTTTTTCCATGTCAAAATCGGTGAATTCACCGTTATGGAAAGCTACTATCCTGTTCTTCTTTCCGGCATTTATAACTTCTACGGCTTTTCCGCCCATTGCTGAAGCAAATACACGATCCTGACACGAAGGAGTTCCTCCGCACTGCAGGATACCGAGTACCGTAGCTCTAGTCTCAAGTCCCGTAGCAAATTCTATGTTCTTGGCCAGTGAAGCAGACTTTCCGACGCTTTCGGAATTTACTATCAGATGAAGCCTCTTGCCCAGCTTCTTCTTGCTGATAATCTCCGATATCATTCTCTGCTGATTCTGGTCGTGGTATTCGTTGGTAATTATCTCTTCTGCGCCTGTCGCTATACCGCACCACAGAGCGTTATGTCCGCTTCGTTTTCCCGCTACTTCTATGACACTGCAGCGCTCATGTGACTGGGATGTATCCCTGATCTTATCTATGGCTTCCATAGCAGTGTTTATGGCTGTATCAAATCCTATGGTATATTCGGTGCAGGCTACATCAAGGTCTATAGTTGTAGGTATACCCACTACATTTATTCCCTTGTTTATGAGATCAAGTCCGCCTCTCATGGTTCCGTTACCGCCTATGACAACGAGTACATCAATCTTTAATTCCTTGAGCGTATCTATCGCCTTTTTCTGACCTTCTTCAGTGAGGAATTCGGGACAGTCGGAAGCTAAGAGCTGTGTGCCTCCCCGCTGAACCGTCTCGGACATGGTCTTGTTCGTCATCTCCAGATAATCCTTCTCTATAAGTCCGGAATAACCCCTGCGGAACCCGATGACTTTCATGTTGTATCCAATGGCTGAACGTACAACCGCACGTATAGCTGCATTCATTCCCGGTGCATCCATACCGCTGGTAAGTATTCCTATGGTTGTTTTTCTTCCTGATACTTCTTCATTTTCTACAGGAAGCATACCTTCGCTCTTCATCAGGCGGCTGTCACCCTTACGTGTCAGTTTTCCAAGCATATCTACCAGGAACGGATCGAGAGTCTTCTTCATGGAGAGTGCTTCATCCATGTCAAAGTCAACGAATGCGCCGTTCTTAAATGCTACGACTCTGTTTTCTCCGCCTTTTATGAGTATATCTACCGCTTTCGCGCCGAATGCGGATGCGTACACTCTGTCTTTACATGTGGGGCTTCCGCCTCGCTGCAGATATCCGAGTATAGTAGCAGATGTGGGCATTCCCGTAGCATATTCTATACGTTTTGCCATACCCTCGGAATCGCCGATTCCTTCTGCGTTTATAATGATATAATGTTTTCTGCCGCTTTTACGTTTGGTCTGAATATCATTTATCAGTTTCTGCTCTTCATACTTGTAGAGCTCGGTAGTAAGAACAGCCTCAGCTCCGTTTGCAAGACCGCACCACAGTGCTATATATCCCGCATGTCTTCCCATAACTTCTATGATGGAGCATCTCTCCTGAGATGTCGAGGTGTCCCTGATCTTGTCTATGGCATGCATCGCGGTATTTACGGCTGTATCAAAACCTATGGTATATTCCGTACATGCTATATCCAGGTCTATGGTACCGGGTATACCTATAACATTGATTCCTCTGTCTTTAAGAGTCAGACAGCCTCTGAAAGATCCGTCTCCGCCTATAACGACCAGTGCGTCTATTCCATGCTTCCTGCAATTCGCTGCAGCCAGATCCTGGCCTTCGGATGTGATCATCTCAGGACATCTGGATGTAAACAGGAAAGTACCGCCCTTCTGGATGGTATCTGCTACGCTTCTGGAATTTAAGTCCACTATATCTTCATCAATAAGTCCCGAGAAACCACGCTTAATGCCTTTTACCTCAATCCCGTTGGCGATAGCGGTACGTACAACCGCGCGTACTGCCGCATTCATGCCCGGTGCATCTCCGCCGCTGGTGAGGACTCCTATGGTCTTTATCTTCTTTTTCTCTTTGCCTACACTGATTTCAGCTGAATCCGATGTCACAGTGACCTTAGCAGTTTTTACTGTTTTTGAGCTTTTTGTTGTCCTGGTCGTTTTTGTCGTTGTTTTTTCTTTTGCTGCCATAATGTTCCCCTTCCTATCTCCATTGATATTTGGCGGATACAACTGCCACATTTTCGTTTCCGAACCGTTTTTTAAGTTTATCGAGAAGTTCCGTGCATACTCCCGTACTCAAAGACTTCGAGTATGCTTTTCTCATTCTTTCCTTAGCACAGTAGGCTATCACACTGTCGGTGCCGTCAAACCCGCTGACTGTCGCTTTCAGGTCCTCTTCGCCGACATTAAAGCTTTCCATATCGTCAAACTTTATCCAGAGTTCCTTCGGGATCTCATCAAGGGATACCATCTTCTGGCAGATAAGTTTCGCCCCGCGCTCTTCTTCAACGGTTACCCTTCCTTTTATGAGAAGTCTGGCATCCACATCGCAGATTGTTTTATATTTTGCGTAATCCTTAGGAAATACCAGTACCTCTACGGTTCCGTACATGTCTTCCAAAGTCAGGAATGCCATGAGCGTGTTGGAACGTGTGGTCTTTACCAGTCTGTTGGAGACTATACCTCCTATCACGCATTCCTCTCCGTCCTTGAGCCCCTCAGACTCTTCTTCTGTCCGGGCAGCACCTGCGATACCTCCTTCGTGCGACTCAGGATCGGAATCTCCTTCTTCACTGGCAAAATCCAGGGTCGATACCGTAGAATTCTTTTCCAGAACCGCGGAATAGTTTTCCAGAGGATGCCCCGAAACATATATTCCCAGTACTTCTTTTTCGAATGCCAGTATCTCTTCCTTTGAATAATCGTCTACTTTAGGAAGGTCCATGCCGTCATTCTGTGCAAATTCAGGATCTAAGAGTTCAAACAGGCTCATCTGCCCTGTCATGGCACTCTTTTTTTCTGCTGTCACACTCTCAACGATCGACGGACCGGCTATAAGGAGCTGGTGCCTGTTGCCGGGCAACGTATCGAAGGCTCCGGCCTTTATCAGGCTTTCTATAACCCTTTTGTTTGTCTCTTTCGAAGAAAGTCTCTTTACAAAGTTTTTGAAATTCTTATAAGGTCCTTCACTCTTTCGCTCGTTTACTATTGCTTCGACCACAGGCTTTCCCACGCCTTTTATTGCTGACAGTGAATACCTTATGGCTTTGCCCGAAGGAGTGAACGAGTAACCTCCCTCATTTACATCGGGCGGAAGAACGTTTATGCCCATCTTCCGGCAGATGTTTATATATCCGGCGGTTTTCCCGGAGTTATCTATGACGCTGGTCATGAGCGCCGCCATAAAGTGTACGGGATAGTAGCACTTTAAGAACGCCGTCTGATATGCTACAACGGCATAGGCTGCCGCGTGTGATTTATTGAATGCGTATTTTGCGAAATCCGTCATGTCATCATAGATCTTGTTTGCGGTTTTTTCATCAATACCCTGCGCCATACATCCCGGTACATGTTCCTCCGGGTTTCCGTGAACGAAATTCGCACGTTCCTTTTCCATGACGCTGGCTTTCTTTTTGGACATTGCTCGTCTCACGAGGTCGCTTCGTCCGAAACTGTATCCGGCCAGGTTCCTCACTACCTGCATAACTTGCTCCTGATATACTATGCATCCGTAAGTAGGCTCAAGTATAGGTCTTAGCTGTTCACAGTCGTAGGTGATACTGTCCGGTTCCTGTTTGCCTCTGATATATTTCGGAATGAAGTCCATAGGACCCGGACGATACAGCGAAATTCCTGCTATGATGTCTTCCATTGATGAAGGTTTCAGTTCCTTCATAAAGTTCTTCATACCGGCGCTTTCAAGCTGGAATATACCTTCCGTTTTTCCCGAAGCTATCAGTTCAAATACTTTTTTATCATTATAATCGATATTATCAATGTTTAAAGGTTCAAAACCTTCTTCGCTC
>JAEEKN010000106.1 GCA_016282435.1 Lachnospiraceae bacterium
AAATTTTTATAAATTGTTGTTTCAACAATGTGAAAGTATACTATTAAAAAATTTTCATGTAAAATACATAGGATTGATACTACCCCATCAATATTTTCTATAACTAAAAAATATTTATAATAAATAAAAGAAAGACCAACCCACCGGATTGGTCTCAAATTGTTTTTATATCATACTAATTTATCTTACTCACTTTTATGGTTTTAATCATATAGATGATGATTATTAAATCAAGCAATGCAAACGGGATCAGTCCCAGTGCGAGCACTTTCGAAGATAATACTATTAATGCACCTATAACATACACTATTATAGTGAGAGGCCAGATACGGAGCCATTTTCGTTCCAGTACATCATCCACCTCAGATACCATATCGGCATATGCATCAAAGGTAATCTTATAATTCACAACCGCTACCAGCATTCCAAAAACACTGAGTGCTCCGTTTACCAGTGTCCCGTAATCTATAATATCTACCAGAAAACGGACCAGCAGATCACCTGTTGTCAGAAGAACCGTCACTCTGAATATCGGGCTGTATGGTACCATTTTAATGTAACCGAACATCGTAAGCCCTGTAATAGGTATGTATATCAACGTCACAATGGTGCTTGAAGTGAGTTTAGTCAAAATATCCGGTACAAGTAAAAATATATAGCAGATGAGCAAAAGCCGCTGATAGTTTACAGATTCTTTCAGTCCATGTGTAGTCACTCCCCACAGGTCCAGTTTGGTTTCTATAATACTGCTCATCTTCCCTTTACAGTTATAATCATAACAGGATATTCTTTTATCACAGTCGTTGCAACCTTCATAATTTTTGTTTTTACAGCATATAGCTATCGGACAATAAGTACTGTACCTGGTCGCAGGATCGACTTCTTTTTCCGGTGCCATATAAGAATCATCACTTATCTCATCCCGAATATCAGAAACATCGAGTCCTTCTTTTAACGCTTCCTCTCTCAGTTTCGATATTCTGAGGGCTCTGCCTACATCCTCCAGATATTTGTTTTCCACCTCAGGTTTGCATCCGCTGCATTTTCCTGCGGTTCTGTATGAACACCCGGAACATCTTAACCCGCAATATGAATTCTCCATAAAATGCCCCCAAACCTTCTGTCAATGTAACCTCGAAAACGTCTTTAGCATTTCCTCGATTAAAAATGATGCTACGCATCTTCTATTCTGTTATAATATCAGATATTAGCTTAACAGTCAATAAAAGATAAAAGGGACCACTCCAAAAGGTAAGTCCCTCTTCTATCGATTATGTTTCATTTAGTCAAAGTCACCTCGAAAACGCCTTCAGCGTTTTCTCGGTAACAAAACGATGCTTCGCATCTCATTTCAGTCGGGGCTTGAACCCCGCCTGAAACGAAGATATCCCCCACCTTCGCTACCGCTAAGAGGTGGGGGATATCTTCTGTTTTGTTATAATATTTCTCTTTGAACATGTTCCAGATATTTATTTAATTCCTCTATATATTCTTCACCCATTTTACTGAGTACACTGTTCTTTTTGGTGACATACCCTATCTCCATAATACTGTTGGGATTTTCTTCATCTTCCCTGTATGGCACCACGACATACCCGTCACCATTTAGATCACTCGATATGATACCCGAGCAAAGTGTATATCCGTTAAGTCCAACCATCAGATTCAGCATAGTAGAACGATCTGTCACTTTTATTGTCTGTGGATAAACGTTTTCACTTAAAATTTCCTCAGCAAAGTAATGCTCCTCTTCATCCTGTTCAAACGAAAGGCAGGGGTATGGCTCCAACTGCTCCAGGCTTATGGTTTTTTCTTTTGCTAAAGGATGGTTTCCCCATAGATATACATATGCGCGGCACTTTATCAACGAATGGAATTCCAGTTCCTGCTCCTGAGCTATTTTATCTATAGCTTTTCTGTTTCGGGAACTTATAAACAGCACTCCTATCTCACTTTTAAGAGAACCAACATCTGTCAATACCATTTTTGTCTGAGTCTCTCTGATGGCAAAATCAAACTGTTTCATGTCATATTTTTTTGCCATTTCCACGAATGCTTTTACGGCAAATGAGTAGTGCTGGGTGGAGACGCCAAATTTTCTTTTATAATCTCCTTCGCCCTCATACTTCTGCATCACCATGCTGTAGTGCCTGTAAAAGTTCCTGATATCATCCAGGAATTCCTTTCCTTCCGGAGTAGGAATCACACCTTTTCTTGTGCGCAGGAATATGGTAAGACCCATTTCATTCTCCAATTCCTGAATGGCACTGGTAAGTGTCGGCTGAACTATAAACAGTTTCTCCGATGCCTTGTTCATTGATCCGCATTCCGCTATAGTAAGAGCATATAATATCTGCTGTATTGTCATTGTTTCTCCTCTCTGACACTCATGGTATCTGGTTCACTTCATCCGGCTGCTATGTATCTAACTTTCTTTCAACGGAAGTCATACAACGAAAAGATATAGATCTGATTACTTTCATCCGTTTAACAATTCATTTAATTTAATCTTTAAAAATTGTCTTCTCTCAGACACATCTTTAATTTCTTTCTTGGCGATATTCCGGCACTCGCCCATCTTATCATTTATTATCCCTATCTCATGCGGCATGTTTTCTTTTATTATTCCCTTTATATGCTGAGCTATGTACGGGCTTTTTCCTCCGCTTGTCACAGAGACTACAACATCCCTGTCTTTTACTA
>JAEEKN010000107.1 GCA_016282435.1 Lachnospiraceae bacterium
AGAGTGATAAAGCAGACTACAAAAAAGGCTCTTCCCGATGGTTTTCAGACATCCGAAACGGTTCTGGAACATGGATTTATCGACAGTATAATACCTCGACCGGGACAGAAGAAATACCTTGCAGAACTACTGAAAATGCATAATTGGAGAGCAATCATATGAACGAATCGGCATACGAGCGTGTGAAACTTGCCCGTGATAATCAAAGACCTACAGGACTAGACTACATCAGGAAAATATTCAAAAATTTTATAGAACTGCACGGGGACAGAAGATTTGCAGACGATCCGGCGGTTGTAGGCGGAATAGCGCGTCTTGAAGACACGCCCGTTACCGTAATAGCTATAGAAAAAGGACATACTGCAAAGGAAAGGACATTCCGTAATTTCGGGGCTCCGCAGCCGGAAGGCTACCGTAAAGCGCTTCGTCTTATGAAACAGGCGGAGAAATTCGGAAGGCCCGTTATCTGTTTTGTGGATACTTCCGGAGCATATTGCGGGATTGGTGCCGAAGAGCGTGGTCAGGGTCAGGCGATAGCTGAGAATCTGATGGAGATGTCAACGCTATGCGTTCCCGTTATCACCATCCTGATAGGAGAGGGAGGCAGCGGCGGAGCTCTTGCCCTGGCAGTAGCCGACAGAGTATGGATGCTACAGAATGCCGTATATTCTGTCATTTCTCCGGAAGGGTGTGCAAGTATCCTTTGGAAGGATCCCGAAAAAGCCGCCACTGCGGCAGCAAGCTTAAAACTTACCGCGGAAGATGCAAAAAGCCTGGGAGTGATAGAACGTATTCTTTCAGAAAATGATATAGGAAAAAAAGAGTTTTATGATCGTATCCGGACTCTGCTTGCAGAGGAACTGGATGTTTTATCTGCTGACGTGGATCTGACACAGAACCGGTACGACAGGTTCAGAAAACTGGGAGCCGGCGCGATCATAAAGGAGTGACCATGAGTATATATAAGGAATTTTGTGAAGAAAGCTTTGATGAAAAGGGCCGGCTGAGTAAGTTTAGTCTGAAGTACCCTGAAAACTTTAACTTCGGATATGATGTTGTGGACAGGATAGCCGATGAGACACCCGATAAAAAAGCTCTTGTGTGGTGTAATGTTGACGGTGATGAACATATTTTCACGTTTGGTGATATAAAAAGATACAGCAATCAGATGGCAAACGTTTTCCGGAAAGGGGGCATTAGACGTGGAGACCGTGTAATGCTAATCCTGAAGCGTCATTATGAATACTGGTTTGCGGCAGTTGCCCTGCATAAGCTGGGTGCGGTGATGATCCCTGCGACACATATGCTGATGGTAAGCGATCTTGTATATCGTATAAAGGCTTCCGGGTTAAAAGCCATAGTCTGTACAACACAGAATGAGATACCCGAAAAGATAACGGAAGCGCTTAAAGAAACAGACCGGAAAATAAAACTCTGGTGCGTTCAGAAGGACTATCCGGGTTTTGAAAACCTTACTGAGGCTATAAAGAACGAAAGTACGGAATTTGGCAGGGTGGAGACTAAAGCTTCGGATCCCCTTCTTCTGTATTTTACTTCAGGTACCACAGGTTATCCGAAAGGAGTTGTCCACGATCACGTATATCCCCTGGCGCATATAGTAACAGCGAAGTACTGGCACCGGGCCACTGACGGCGGTCTGCATTTTACTGTGGCCGAAACGGGCTGGGCAAAGGCCTCCTGGGGAAAAATATACGGTCAGTGGCTGATCGGAAGCGCGGTAATGGTATTTGATTTTGATAATTTTGATCCGAAACAGCTGACCACCGTCATAAACCGGTACGGGGTCACTACTTTCTGTGCTCCTCCCACCGTGTATCGTTATCTGGTACGTAAAGGCATTCCCAAAATGCCGACATTAAAGCATGCATCTACCGCCGGAGAAACACTGGCTCCCGAGATTTTTAAGAGATTTACCGAATCCGTGGGAGTTCCTTTAAGCGAAGGGTACGGTCAGACGGAAACCACTCTTCTCATAGCCAACTTTATGGGGGATGAAGCTGTGGAGGGTTCTATGGGAACACCTTCTCCGTTTTATAATATTGACCTTCGTGGGAAGGACGGAAAACCTGTGGGTACCGGAGAGATCGGTGAAGTGGTTGTCATACCTGACAGAAGCGGGAAACACCCCGGAATATTAACTTCGTACCTGGATAATGAGGAACAATACCGTTACGTATGGAGGGACGGAGTATATCATACGGGGGATGCAGCATACAGGGATGAGAACGGCCGTTACTGGTTTCACGGAAGATTTGACGATATTATCAAAACAGGAGGTTTCCGTGTGGGCCCGTATGAGGTGGAAAACGTGCTCATGGAACATCCTGCCGTAATGGAATGCAGCGTTGTCGGAGTCCCGAGTCCCTCAAGAGGTCAGGAGATAAAAGCGATTATCCAACTGGCAGAAGGTTTCTCTCCTTCGACAGAGCTGGAGCACAATATCAAAAATTTCTGTAACCGGAAACTATCGGAGTATAAATGGATCCGACTTATAGAGTTCATCTCCGAGATGCCCAAAACATTCAGCGGGAAAATCCATAAGACTGTACTTCGCAGTCGAAATCGATAAAAATATTGGTTTTTTATATCCGATTACGTGGTATAATTCGGGGAACAATACAGAATTTATGGAGTTATTATGAACAGTATATTAAAACATGCGGATGAAATACTCGATAGTCAGGTATGCGGTTTTCATCGGTATATACTTACATCTCCCGTCCATCTCGACTATGTAAGTCAGAATCTCTGTGAGATGACCGGTATGGAAAAGAATGAATTACTGGACGAAAAACAGGATCTTTATTCCGGTCTGGTACATCCCGCAGACAGGGAAAAGTATTCCGACTTTATTTATAAAGCAACCCTTAAGGAACAAAAGACAACATGTGAATATCGGATCGTAAAGAAAAACGGCAGAGTTATTTCCGTAAAAGATACTATTACGGTTGAGAAGGACGAAAACGGGGTCATGACCGGATATTCCGTGCTGGACGATATAACTGAATTGAGGAATGAGAACAAAGACTTAAAGTTCCTCAATGAAACCATTCCGTGCGGGTTTTTAAGATATACCTGTGAAAAACAGCCCAGGATTACCTATCTGAATCACAAGATGATCGAGCTTCTTCGCTTTCCCGAAAGTAAAGAGGCGGAGATAGATTATCTCGAAATGTATAAAAGCAATATTTTTCTGATGATACCCATGGAAGAACGCCGCAGATTCTCCAAATATCTGGGCAGGGTGTATTCTTCGGATACTCCGATCGCGGGAGACATGAATCTTTTACGTTGTGACGGTACACGCGCACACGTTTTCGGATGGGTGACGAAGTCCGTAAACGAACGGGGGGAAGAGGAGTTTCAGAGCGTATGCATGGATGTTACGGAACGTTACCATGCAAAGAAGACCGGTGAGAGTATGCGCTATCTTAAAGCTCTTGCCGATGTTTATGACAAGATTTTTGAATTTAATCTGGATGCAAATACAGTAAAGTGTATTCATAGTGAGGAAAAATCCTCTTTTAAGAGCATTGAAAACATTGCTATGCAGATAGATGATGCCTTGGAAAAACTTCTTTTAGCAATAGCTATTCCGGAACAGCAGGATATGATCCGTAAGTTCTTTAATGATTTTTGTCAGAAAAAGCTGAAGAACACGGATGGAAAACCGCCGCAGATCACTTATACCGCACGTTCCTCGGACAACACGTATAAGAAGTACACCGGGATATTCATCAAGGTGGATGAATCTGTAAGTCTTTACTGCTGTCGTGAAGTAAAGGATGCTGAAGATACCATAGCTTTGAAACAGGAAAACACCCAGTTGAAGGAAAAAATGCGTGACCTCGTCATGCAGTTTTCGGATGGTCTCGCGGCATTTGAAATCTCTCCCGATTGGATGGTTAAACCTTTGTATGCAAGTGAAAATGTATGCGAGTTCTTCGGTTATACCAAGGAGGAATGGCTTCCGTTAACAGAACGTTTTACTCCGCTGGAAAATTTCGTGGCATACAGTGAAACTGCTTATGATGATTTTGCCGATCTTCTAAAAACAGGTGAGGCGGAATTTACATATTTTGACTATAAGACAGAATCAGAAAAAAAGATAAAAGCCATATGTTCGGTAAAGGAACCCGGTTCAGGTTCTTATCGCTATGTTTTGCTTTATGATGTGGAAGGTAGTACTTTGGATGAAAAGAAGGCTCTTTCCGAAAAGCGTACCGTTTCCATACGTACTTTTGGTTATTTCGATGTTTTTGTCGGTGATATCCCGATAGCTTTCAGGAATAAAAAATCAAAAGAGCTTTTTGCACTGCTTGTGGATCGTAAAGGAGGTTTTGTCACATCGGACGAGGCCATCAGCTTCTTATGGGAAGACGAACCTGCTAATACTCTGACCCTTGCCAGATACCGTAAAGTTGCTCTGCGTCTTAAAAGCACATTGGAGGAGTACGGGATTTCCGATATAGTGGAAGCTGTGGACGGAAAACGCCGTATAGTTATGGATAAAGTCGATTGCGATCTGTATAACTATCTGTCAGGGAAGGAAGAATACTCGCAGTTGTTTAAGGGTAGCTACCTTACAAACTACAGCTGGGGTGAAACAACCCTCGGAGAACTTGTAAACTGATATAACAAAACAGAAGATATCCCCCACCGCTTAGCACAGTGAAGGTGGCGGATATCTTCGTTTTGTTACCGAGGAAACACCGAAGGCGTTTTCGAGGTGACAATGACTAAAACGGGATATGCATAAAAAGTCATTCATCTCACCATTGATATTTTATAGTAAATATGGTAGAGTATAACCATATAACCAAATATATGTCATGTGAGTGATATCAAAGCGAGGAACAGACGATGGAAATCTGGGATTTATATGACAGGGATGACAACAAAACGGGTGAAACCTGGGAGAGGCTTCCGGGAAGTACCAAGCGGATACCGGAAGGAAGATACCATATGGTATGCGATATCCTGGTGCAGCACGTGGACGGAACATATCTTCTGACAAAGAGACATCCGGAAAAGGAAGTATATCCGGGATTCTGGGAAGCCAGTGCAGGGGGGTCTGCTCTGGCCGGCGAAACACCTATAGAATGTGCAAAGAGAGAGCTTTTTGAAGAAACCGGGATAAAAGCTGAAGAGCAGGATTTCAGGTTTATCAGTCATACCCACAGAGACAGCAGTCACAGCATGTTTTATTCATATCTTGTGGTGACCGGCTGCAGGAAGGATTCCGTTGTACTCCAGGAAACCGAGACGGTAGACTATAAATGGGTCGACCGTGCGGGACTTTTGGAATATGTTGATTCGGATACTGCCATAAAGTCTCATAATGACAGATATAAAGATTTTTTTGATGAGCTAAGGAAATAAGAAAAAATAAAGAGGTATCCGGATGTATTGGGTAGAATTTTAAACATTCCGGAGGAAGGAGAGGGTTTTAAAATGAAGTACAAAGAACTGTTTGAGCCTGTCAAGATCGGCAACCTCGAGATCAAAAACCGCTATTGTATGGCACCTATGGGTCCTTTGGGACTCGGAGACTGCGAAGGCGGATGGAATGACAGAGGAATTGAGTATTATGCCAGAAGGGCACTCGGAGGAATAGGCCTCATCATCACCGGTGTTACTTTTTCGGACCTGGAGGTTGAGAAGCCTTCTTTTCCCAATACCCCCAATTCTACTTATAATCCGGTGCATTTTGTAAGAACGAGCCGTGAAATGACGGAAAAGGTTCACGCATACGGATCAAAGATATTCCTTCAGATGAGCGGTGGATTCGGACGTGTTACGATTCCTACAAATCTTGGAGAATTCCCGCCGGTATCGGCATCGGCTATTCCACACAGATGGCTGGATAAGACCTGCCGTCCGCTTACCGTTGATGAGATCCACGGGTTGGTCAAGAGTTTCGGAAAAGGCGCTTACAATGCCAAAAGAGCGGGATTTGACGGAGTTGAGATACATGCCGTTCATGAAGGCTACCTGATAGATCAGTTCGCCATTTCGTTCTTTAACCAGCGTACCGATGAGTATGGAGGTTCCTTAGAGAACAGGCTCAGATTCGCAAGGGAAATCCGTGAAGAGATTGCCAAGACATGCGGATGGGACTTCCCTGTGGCACTCAGATTTTCATTAAAGAGCATGATCAAGGATTTCCGTGAGGGTGCACTTCCCGGCGAAGAATTTGAGGAAAAGGGAAGAGATATAGAAGAAGGCATCGAGGCAGCAAAGCTTCTTGAAAAATACGGTTATGATGCTTTGGATGTTGATGCCGGAACCTATGATGCATGGTGGTGGAACCATCCTCCGATGTATATGGAGAAGGCTCCGTATAAGGAATTCGCCCGTATTACAAAAGAAAATGTAAAGATTCCGGTTATCATGGCCGGACGTGTAGATAATCCCGATACGGCATCAGAGTGTATCAATAGTGGAATCTGCGATATGATTTCTCTCGGAAGACCTACTCTTGCAGATCCTGATATAGTTAACAAGATCCGCAGAGGAAAAATCTCCGAGATCCGTCCCTGCATCAGCTGCCAGGAAGGCTGTATGGGCCGTATCCAGAGCTTCTCACTCATAAACTGTGCGGTAAATCCTCAGACAGGTAAGGAGAGGATCAATGCATATATGCCGGTTGCTTCTAAGAAAAAAGTTCTGGTTGTGGGCGGCGGCGTAGCCGGATGTGAAGCGGCCCGGGTGCTCGCCGAGCGTGGACACGAGCCGGTACTTTTCGAGGCTTCGGGAAGACTTGGAGGCAATCTCATACCCGGAGGGGCTCCTTCGTTTAAGGAAGACGACAGGGCACTTGCTAAATGGTATGAGGATGAGCTTGTGCGTCTCAAGGTTGAGGTTCACAAGAATACAAAGGCTACCGAAAAAGAGATACTTGATGCTTCCTTTGATGCGGTAATATTCGCCACAGGTTCCAATCCGAAGAAGTTCTCTTTAGGGGATGATGATAAGGTCTATACAGCTTGCGAAGTACTTCTAGGAGAGAAGGATGCAGGTAGTAACGCAGTAGTCTTAGGAGGCGGTCTTGTAGGATGCGAACTTGCGCTTGACCTGGCTATGAAGGGTAAGAAGGTTACAATAGTTGAAGCACTCGATAAGATTCTCGCTGTGAACGGTCCTCTTTGCAGTGCAAATAAAGAGATGCTGGAGGAACTTCTTCCGTATAACGGTGTAGAAATTGTGACCGGGGCAAGGGCTACCGAATACAAAGACGGTATCCTGAAAGTCATGATAGGAGATTCCGAGAAAACAATTCCTGCCGACAGCGTGACCCTCTGCGTAGGTTATACAAGTGAGACTTCACTTTATGACCGTTACAAAAATGATATCGATGAAGTATATCTTCTCGGCGATGCAAAGAATGTATCAAATATCATGTATGCTATCTGGGATGCTTTTGAAGTAGCAAACCATATTTAATCGTTTTGTTACCGAAGAAACGCTGAAGGCGTTTTCGAGGTGACTTTGACAATATAAACTCCAATTATCGAAGAATATAGAGGTAATTGGAGTTTTTCTATACCCAAAAACGAATGTAATTTGCCGGCTGATTGAAAAAGGTCATGAAAACTTGCCAAATCCATCAATAAAAACTTGCCAAATCCATCAAAACATGATTAAATATTGTCAGAAAAGGATTAATCAGAGGGACGATTCTCTGATTGAAAAAGGCATGATACTGAATAATTGGAGGAAATAAGATGGGAAAAAGACCTGAATGGCTTGATAATGCAGTATTCTATGAGATTTATCCCCAGAGTTTTATGGATACCGACGGGGACGGGATAGGAAATATAAACGGGATCACCGAAAAACTACCTTATATAAAGGAATTGGGATGTAACGCATTGTGGATAAATCCGTGTTTTGATTCGCCTTTTGGGGACGCGGGGTATGATGTATCGGATTACTACAAAGTTGCTCCACGTTATGGGACAAATGATGATATAGTAAAAATGTTTGAAGAGGCTCACAAGCTTGGCATTCACGTACTTCTGGATCTTGTACCGGGGCATACCTCGTGGGATCATCCGTGGTTTAAGGAAAGCATGAAGGCTGAAAGAAACGAATATACCGATCGTTATATCTGGACAGACAGCATATGGGAAGAGCCTAAAGGATATGGTTCACTTCGCGGGATATCTGACCGTGACGGAAGCTGCCTCGTAAATTTCTTTTCGCATCAGCCGGCATTAAATTATGGTTTTTATAAACCGGAACGCCCCTGGCAGCAGGCTATGGACGCCGAAGGACCTATGGCTACACGAAAAGCAATGATGGATGTTATCCGTTTCTGGCTCTCAAAGGGATGTGACGGGTTTAGAGTGGATATGGCAGGTTCTCTCGTGAAAAATGATGAAGACAGCAAGGGTACTATAGCTTTGTGGCAGGATGTAAGAAATTTTCTGGATAAAGAATATCCTAATGCTGCATTTGTTTCCGAATGGGGCGAGCCCGATAAAAGTCTTCAAGCCGGTTTTCATATGGACTTTTTGCTTCATTTTGGACCGTCTCACTATAATGATCTTTTTAGGTGCGGGAAGCCGTATTTTGGCGGAGAAGGAGATGCCTCGGAATTTGTAAAGAAATATCTGGAGAGTTATGAGAAATCGGAGAGAAAGGGACTCATTTGTATACCTTCCGGTAATCATGATATGGAAAGACTGGCATATTACATACATGATGACAGATTAAAAATAGCATTTGCTTTCCTGCTGTCCATGCCCGGGGCTCCGTACATCTATTATGGGGATGAGATAGGTATGAGATATATTGAGGGTCTTACTTCAAAAGAAGGCGGATATAGCAGGACCGGAGCCAGGTCGCCCATGCAATGGGATGACAGTGTAAATGCCGGATTCTCAAGTGCTCCTGCTAACGACCTGTATATTCCCATAGATCCGGATGCAAAGAGGCCTACGGTGAAAAAACAGATTACGGATGATAATTCGCTCTTCTCTGAAGTAAAAAAACTTATATCTGTCAGACAATCACATAAGGCACTGCAAAATCTGGGAGATATCGAATTTATATCGGACGGAGCGAATGGTAAGCCGTTGGCTTATATCAGAAGCTTTGATGGAGAAAAGATTCTTGTAGCCATAAATCCGGCAGATAATCCGGCAGAGATAAAAACTGACTGTAATATAGTCGAGCAGATATACAAGTTTGGAGAAGATCCCGAGATAAAAAAAGACAGTATTGTGCTTAAAGGTAAAGCTGTGGTGTTTGCGTTAATTTAAGGAGAAGCAGGATGAGACAGATAACATTAGGAACTACAGGTATTACGGTACCACAGAACGGTTTCGGTGCACTGCCGGTACAACGGTGTGATGTGGATACCGGTGTAAAAATCCTCCTTCGTGCATACGAGGGCGGGATGACATATTTTGATACGGCAAGAGCTTATTCGGATAGTGAATACAAGATAAGTAAGGCTTTTAATACAAAGGAAGCCCGTTCGAAAATATATATTGCGACCAAGACACAGGCAAAAAATCCTGAAGCCTTTTGGAAGGACCTGGAAACTTCTTTGACAACTCTGGGTACGGACTATATAGACGTGTACCAGTTCCATATGGCAGGACAGGTATATACACCCGGCGACGGAACAGGTATGTACGAATGTATGCAGGAAGCAAAAGCCAAAGGGATGATACGACACATAGGTATCACCGCTCATAAGATAGGAGTGGCAAAAGAGGCTGCCGAAAGCAGGCTGTATGAGACATTGCAGTTTCCGTTTTCATATCTGTCGGGAAAGCAGGAACTGGAGCTTGTAGATATCTGTAAGAAAAATAACGTAGGCTTCATAGCCATGAAGGGACTGGCTGGAGGCCTGATAAACAGATCGGATGCGGCTATGGCATATATGTCTCAGTTTGACAATGTACTTCCCATCTGGGGAATACAGAGAGAGAGCGAACTCATGGAATGGCTGTCATACATGGAAAATACACCTTCTATGACAGAGGAGATAACGGAATTCATTAAACATGAGCAGGATGAACTGGCAGGTGAATTCTGCAGGGGCTGTGGATACTGCATGCCCTGTCCTATGGGCATTACTATAAACCAGTGTGCCCGTATTTCCCTGATGCTCCGTCGTGCACCGTCCGCTTCGTGGCTCTCGGAGTACTGGCAAAACGAGATGAAGAAAATCGAGACCTGCATCAATTGCAGGCAATGTGTATCGAAATGCCCATATGAATTAAATACTCCGGAGCTGCTTAAGAAAAATTACGAAGACTATAAAAGGGTATTAGCCGGTGAGGTTACTGTTTAGCAATTAAGGAAGTTGATTTAGCTTTCTTTCTGCTGTATGCCAGGAAACCGAAGCAAAGAAGAATCTGTACCAATGTCGAACAGGGAGTCGCAAGTCCTATATGGAACAGGGATACGGGCTCCCAGTTACACATTATGAGGCTCACGGGGATGCGGACCGCAAAGGCTCCGATGAGACCCTGTATCATGACAAATGTGGTATTGCCCTTTCCGTTGAAGAATCCTATGAAACAGAACAGGAAACATGTGAACAGACAGTCTATAGCATAGGCTTTTAAGTATTCAGCACCTGCCAGGATTATGGGTTCATCCTTTGAGAAGAGTCCTATGAGCAGATCTCCTTCGAAAAATGAAAGCAGGAACATGACTATACCGAATATGAATGATACCGCTATAGTGTTTTTCAAAGCTTTATAAGCTCTGTCCATTTTTCCTGCACCTACATTCTGGGCAACAAACGCAGATATCGACTGCATGAATGCCAGTGGAATGAGCATGATAAACCCGCACACTTTCTGAGATACTCCCACACCCGCTGACTCAGTGACTCCTATGGAGTTTACGATAGCCTGAAGAACCAGGAAGGAAATCCCTACCAGAAAATCCTGCATGGCGATGGGGAATCCGAGCTTCAGGACATGTCCTATGATACCTCCGTCAAATCTGATCATTTTCAGGTTAAATTCAAACGAAAGTCCTTTTTTCTTTATGATAATAACTGATATTACAACGCTTAACAACTGAGCCGTTACTGTAGCTATAGCTGCACCTTTGGCACCGAGTCCCATTCCCGCAACAAGTAGCATATCGCCGCCGATATTTATCACACAGGCGATGGCCACGGTCATCAGAGGAGTCTTTGAGTCACCCATGCTTCTGAATATTGCGCCTATAAGATTATAGAAAACTATGGCGATCATTCCGGCACCACAGATGGTGATATATTCTACTGTCTGAGAAAATGCATCGGAAGGAGCATGCATAATATCTGCTATACCGCCGGCAAATATGGGTATCAGAAGGGACATGGCCAGACCTATAGTGGAAAAAAGTGCGACGCTTGCGCCTATTATGGCTCCGCCTTTTCTCATGTTTCCCATACCTATCTGTTGTCCGAAATATATAGTAGTACCCATGGCAAGACTGATTACCAGATTACCCAGGGTCATCATGATCTGGGAGCCGGTGACAACGGCTGAAACTTCTTTTGCGTCGGAAAACTGACCCACTACGAAAAGGTCAACCGCACCATACATAGCCTGCAGGAACAGTGCAAACATAACAGGCATCGCAAATCGCATAAGGGGACCGAGTATTCGTCCTTCTGTAAAGTTTACCTGATCATTCATAATTATATAAACCTCGATTAGTCGTCTTTTGAACTTCATTACTTTATCATATATGTATGTGATAATCAAGTTTTTTAAAAATCTGCAGATTTCCCTGATATATTTCCAAAGCATTCAAAAAATATTTTAAAAAGATATTGACAAAGAGAAAATTTTGTTGTATTGTGTGTATTACAGTAAGTAATACAAAATATACACGACAAACAAAGAGCATAAGGAGGATACTGATATGCCTGAAATTAGTGAATTATTACCTTTTCTTATTCCGTTGATCATCGCAGAATTTGTTCTGCTGGCATTTACCATACGCCATATACTTACGCATGATAGTTATAAAAGAGGAAACAGGGTTCTTTGGCTGATAGTAGCCATAGTCGGCATGAGTTTTATCGGTCCGATACTGTATTTTCTGCTTGGGAAGGAAGACGCTTAAAACAATAGGTATATGATATGACAAATGAGAAAAATATTTTAGAGATTACGAATCTAAAAAAACACTTTGGTGAAAAAAAGGTTCTTCAAGGTGTGGACCTGAAGATCCCGGAGAAAAAAGTTTTTGGTTTTGTAGGGAAAAACGGAGCGGGAAAAACAACGACCATGAAATGCATACTGGGACTTTTGGAAGCTGATGAAGGAGAAATCCTGGTAAACGGTGAAAAGGTTACATACGGGGATACAAAAACCAACCGTTTTATCGGTTATCTGCCGGATGTTCCCGAATATTATTCGTATATGAATCCAAAAGAATATCTGTCCTTTTGCGGAGAGATAACCGGTATGGAGAAAAAGACCATAAAGTCAAGGAGTGAAGAATTACTGGAACTCGTGGGACTGGGAAGTGAAAAGCACCGTATAAAGGGCTTTTCGAGAGGAATGAAGCAGAGACTTGGGATTGCTCAGGCACTGCTGAACAGTCCGAGGCTCCTGATATGCGATGAGCCGACATCGGCGCTCGATCCTGTAGGACGAAAGGAAATACTTGACATTCTGGTGGCGGCAAAGAATGAAACGACTATTCTTTTTTCCACGCATATACTTTCAGATGTCGAACATATATGTGATGATATGGCATTGCTCCATGCTGGAAAGATCATCATGCAGGGAAGCATCACGGAAGTAAAGGAAAAACGCAGGGGAAATACTCTGGAACTTCAGCTTGAAAACCCTGAGGAAAATGCCATGCTGCTGAATAGATTTACCAAAGTAACGGATATGTCTGGATCGGCGATTGAGTCAACAGGATCAAATACTCTTTTAATAAAAGATGAATTGATGGTACCGGATATACTGCGTTTCCTGGCAGACCATAATATCAGATTTATTAAGATGGAAAAACAGGAAGCAACTTTGGAAGATATTTTTATTGAAGCCATTCAGAATTAAGATTATGTAAGAGGCGCAGATTTAATCGGAATCCTGTCCTCTGCATTGAAAGGAATGAACTATGACGGCATTTATAAAAAAAGAATGGATGGAACAAACCCGTACGGGTAAGCTTCTGATTCTCGGAATTATATTCATATTTTTTGGTATACTGAACCCAGCTATGGCGAAACTTACACCCTGGCTTTACGAGATGCTTCAGGATCAGTTTTCGGAGCAGGGACTGAAAGTAGGGGAAGTTACGGTTACGGCGATGACCAGCTGGACGCAGTTTTATAAAAATGCTCCCATGCTTGTGATAGCTATGATACTTCTCACGAGCGGGATTTTTACCGGAGAGTATCAGAAGGGGACACTGATCCAGGTCGTTACCAAAGGGCTTTCCAGAAAAAAGGTATTCTTTTCAAAACTCGTTATGTCCTACTTTATCTGGACCCTCCTTTATCTGGTGTACGCCGGTATCACCTGGGGATATACTGCATACTTCTGGGGAAATGATGTGCCGAATCTGTTCTACAGCGTATTGATGTACTGGTTTTTCGGGATTGCCATTATTTCAGTTCTTATGTTTTTCGGAACGTTGTGTAA
>JAEEKN010000108.1 GCA_016282435.1 Lachnospiraceae bacterium
GGCATGGAAAAATACATGAAGTTTACAATGTATAAGAAGGAAACAAGCGATGATAAATATCACAACGATCCATTCCGTGCAGTAAATTTCAAGACTAATGAAAACGGGAAGATGGTCTGTCCGAACGGAAAAGAATTCAATTTTGCATACAGGAAGCCGATAAAAGGCAATCAGTATGGACGTCAATACTCTCTTTTTGTCTTAAACCATAAACTCGAGTAAAAAAATAGGAGCTGTGAAGAATGGGACAATTTTTAGTCCCATTTTTTCACAGCCCCCTTGTCTTTTATTCTGTAAATGTGAAGTATAATCCGTATCTTTGTGTATGCTGTCTGTAGTGCACGGAGTATACAAGGTTTGAATCGGTATCTCTGAGGGTGAAACTCAGCTTTTCGGAAGCATTCTTTGTCATATGTTTATTGATATCAGAGATGAAATCTTGAACGGTACCGGATTTGATCTTGATGGTATCTGTTCCTGAGGGTACATAGGATAAGGGGATGATCTTATCCTTAGGGATAGTAACAGCCACACCGGTCATTGTGGTTTCCATATCGTCTGATCCTAGTTCGGCGGAGAGTACTACGGGACCATACTTAAATCCATAGGTATTTTTGTTGTCCGGAAGGTTGTATGCTGTAATCTTCATGGGCAGATCAAATGTGATAACGGTTCCGTCGGTAAAGGGGCCTTCGATAAGTGCGTATGAATTAGTAGTTTTTTGATTCGATTCATAAGTAACCTTATTTATTGGAGAACCGTTTGCTGATGATACTTCGATATTGATATCGTCCGATACCCAGTCAGGTATGCGGAGTTCTATATTCTGTTTGCATTCTCCTTTTATTGTGATCTTTACAGATTCTTTTTCAGGTATGGAACTTTCTAGAATCAGTGTAAAACCATCGGTATGAAGTTCTGATGAAATATACTGGTTTATTACTACGCTGGCTTCGGTATTAAAGAAGAAGCTTTCGCCGAGTTTGGAGAAGTTCTCCATACCTGTACCGGTACAGCACCAGAATTTTTCTGTAGGATTACCGTAGGTCTTAAAATATCCTGTAGCCATGGACTGGAAGTATGTAGTCATGCCGGTTTCGGGGTTTTGTGATGAGAGTATCTGGTTTATAAATGCATTCTCATACCAATCAAGATACATCTTGTCTTCAGTGGCTTTGAAGAGCAGCATGGTGAGTTTCAGCATATTGTAAACATTACAGGTCTCACAGTTACAGTTGGTACGTTCCGCGTCAAGCACACTGTCGAGTCCAAAATGTTCCCATTCACTGTTTCCACCGATAATGTAGGTATGGAGTTCTGTAACCAGCTTCCAGAACGCCTTGCCAGCATCGAGCAGATATTTATCACCGGTTACATAGTAGCCCTGAACCGCTCCTACGAATTTGGGAATGGTAGTGTTGGCATGTATGTTGTTGAGAACATTGTCCCCGGGCTTTGCGTTTATCATTTTGTCGTATAACTGACGGTCTACAAAGCTCCATGCGGCTTCAAGGTGATGGGGATTTTGGGTAAATGTGTAGGTGTCAAACAAAACATCGTTCATTCCACCGTATTCGATATCGAGTACCTGACGGTGGGTTTTCTCATCCCAGCTTGATGTACGCCCATAGGTCCAGTCTGAAAGAGAGGAAAGGACTTTAAGAGCGGCAGTCTTTAATGATTCAAATGATCCGGGAAGCTTTACTACAGCCAGAAGACCTTCATATATTTTGTGAAGGGTATACCACGGAACCCATGATTCCTTTATGATATCGGTTTTACCCTGTTCTACCAGGTCAAACTGCAGCTCAACATTGTTTTTATCCTGTATTACGGCACCGAAGATGAATCCGGTCCCTAAAGCATCCTGACATTCTTTCAGTCCGTTTACGATATGTGTGATAATTGACAGAAGCTTTTCCTTTTGTTCCTTAGAAGAATTCATGGTTTCAAATGCATATACACATGCTGCGAGATAGTGTCCTAATGTATGTCCTGCTATCAGCATGTTTTCCCATCCGCCGTAACGCTGCAGATCCTTCTTTTCAATACCGGCTGTCTCATAGAATCCTGCGAGGAGTCTCTCGGGATCGAGGGAAGTCAGATATTTAACTTCCTTCTCGAAGGCATTTACGAGATAGGAGTCAGTAAGTTTTACTGAGGTTAAGGGGTAGAGTGTGTATCTGGTGTTTATCATGTTCGGCCTCCTTGTGTATATTAATGTTATTTGGTTAATTGAAAACACTAAATCTATTTGTTATAAGTATTATAAAACATTACTACGTACATTAAAATACAAAAAAGTTGCATTTGGTGTGAAAATGTTATATAATACTTACTATGAAATATCTTTTTCTTTATAGCCTTTCCCTTTGAGGGGAAGGTGGCTGCGAAGCAGATGGATGAGGAGACATTGACGTTGACAGAATATATTAGGGAAGAATCATGACATACAATATTATCTTAAATGTAGAAAAAGGTTTTAACTATCATTGGAGCGGGAGATTCATAGCTCCTAATGAGAATTGGATACATATGACCAGGGAACTAACCGATTACGAACTTGTACTTGTGACTGAAGGCGTGCTGTTTATAGAATGTGACGGGACAGAATATGAGGTAAATGAAGGAGAGTATCTCATAATGTCACCCTGCAAACTGCAAAAAGGAACGAGGAAGGGATACTGTTCATTCTACTGGGTGCATTTTGATGCTGAGGTAATAAGTAAAAATGAGATGGAAAGTAGTGAGAAGAACAGTCGGTATTTGAATATTAAAAAACAATCTGTATGTAAATATAAAGAGAGAACAATAATACTATTAAAAGAATTGCAGGATTCTGACAAGCGATACAGGGATCAAAATCTGAATAATTTTTTGACCGGTGCTTTGATTACCGAGATGGCGCTTCAAGGAAGGGAGAACTCCGTATCAAAAGAACTGCATTCGAAGGAACAGTTAAATTCCGATATAAAGACATATATATCCTGGCATATCTCTGAAACTCTGCGTATAGAAGACCTGGCTTCATATTTTGAATACAATGAGAAATATTTGACTACATTGTTCAAGAAGATGAACGGTATACCTTTGAAGCAGTATATTTTAAGAGAAAAAATAGAATATGCGAAATCGGTTCTTACCGAATCAAACACTACTGTATCTGAAGTGGCATATTCCATAGGGTTCTCGGATGTGCATAATTTTTCAAATGCCTTCAAAAATATCACGGGTATGGCTCCGGGTGTATACAGAAAGCAGTATGACCAACATAGTATTTTTGATAAATGAGAAAGTGCTGGATTTTGCGAAAAGTGCTTGAAAAATCTTAAAAAAGTTGTTGACAAATCATAACAAACAGTATATACTATCCGAGGTGTAAAGAAAAAAACTTTACACCTCGGATTAAAAATGTAATAGAGAAGTGATTTTATGAGTCAGGGAAATGCTGATGACGCACTGAAAGAGATTGTGGAGTTGACAAGGCTCTATGATGTATACGGACCTCTTTTGAGTGACCATAAAAAAGAGATTTTTGAAGGATATATACTAGATAACTATTCACTGGCAGAGATAGCCGAACAGGTAGGACTCAGCCGTCAGGGTGTGAGAGACATAGTGAGGCGCTGTTCAAAAGAACTTCAGGAAGCAGAGGATAAGCTGGGTTTTTTGAAGAAGATGGACAGAATATCGGAACTGGTAGAAAAGTCAGCTGAAGAAACTGATAATCCGAATGTGAGGAAGAATCTGGATGAGATATCGGAACTCCTATAGAGTGATAAAGCGATATAATTATTCGATAATAAATTACAAGCACAAGGACGGATCTGTGATTGTAAGCATAAAACACGGATTTTGCGTGATATAGATCTAAAATGTGACAAAAAGAACCGTCCCTGTTGTCACATACAGAAGGGAATACAGGATGGCATTTGAGTCATTAAGTCAAAAATTACAGAACGTCTTTAAGAATCTGCGAGGTAAGGGCAGGCTCTCGGAAGCTGACGTTAAGTCAGCCATGAGAGAAGTAAAGATGGCACTGCTTGAAGCGGATGTAAGCTTTAAGGTAGTAAAGAGCTTTATAAACAGTGTCACAGAACGTGCCGTAGGTCAGGATGTTATGAACTCCCTGACACCCGGTCAGATGGTTATAAAGATAGTAAATGAGGAACTGACTGCTCTGATGGGTAGTGAGACCACTGAAATAGAACTGAAACCCGGTAATGAGATAACCACCATCATGATGTGCGGTCTTCAGGGTGCCGGTAAAACCACCATGGCTGCAAAACTGGCAGGAAAGTTTAAGTCAAAGGGCAGAAAACCTCTTCTGGTAGCGTGCGATATATATAGACCTGCAGCTATCGATCAGTTGAGAATAAATGCCGGCAAGGTCGGAGTTGACTTCTTTGAGATGGGAACTTCACATGCACCGGTCAGCATAGTAAAAGCAGCTTTGGAGCATGCTAAAAGCAATAATGAGAATGTAGTGATCATAGATACAGCCGGTCGTCTGCATATAGATGAGCAGATGATGGAAGAGCTTATCACCGTGAAGAATGAGGTCAATATCGACCATACAGTTCTGACGGTTGATGCCATGACAGGTCAGGATGCGGTAAACGTAGCCGAAACCTTTAATTCAAAGCTTGAGATCACCGGTGTTATCCTTACGAAACTTGATGGCGATACCCGTGGCGGTGCTGCGCTTTCCATCAAACATGTTACAGGAAAACCTATTCTTTATATAGGTACCGGAGAGAAGCTGACAGATGTCGAGCAGTTCTATCCTGACAGAATGGCTTCGAGAATCCTGGGCATGGGTGATATCCTGACACTTATCGACAGAGCCGAAGCTTTAGTAGATGAGGAAAAGAGCAAGGAACTCGAAAAGAAGCTTCGTAAAGCAGAATTTGATTTTAACGATTATCTCGACCAGATAGCTTCTATGAAGAAAATGGGTGGATTATCCAAGATCATGGAGATGCTCCCCGGTATGGGAATGAATGTGGGGAATATGGGCGATGCCGACATGAGCGGCGGAGAAGCGGCATTAAAGCAGGCCGAAACCATCATAGGTTCCATGACAAAGGCCGAAAGAGCGAATCCCGATCTTCTGAATGTTTCGAGAAAAAACAGGATCGCCAGGGGATCAGGTGTTGATATCGCCGATGTAAACCGCTTTGTCAAGCAGTTCAATGAGACAAAGAAGGTAATGAAGCAGTTCTCAGGTGCGATGAAGGGTGGCAAGAAGGGCTTCAAGTTGCCTTTCTTTGGAAAGAACAAAATGTTCTGATAAAGTGCTGGTAACTACTTGGTTTTCACTTGCCATTCTTCGAACGAACGGTATGGCGAGATTATGTGAAAATACATAGTCGTCTGATAACGGATTGATGACTGAGTAGTAACAATATAAAAATTTATAAGGAGGTAAACATACAATGGCAGTTAAGATCAGATTAAGAAGAATGGGTGCTAAGAAGACACCTTTCTATCGTATAATCGTAGCTGACGAGAGATCACCCAGAGATGGTAGATTCATCGATGAGATCGGAACTTATGATCCTAATCAGGAGCCCGCATCATTCAAGATCGATGAGGAAGCAGCTAAGAAGTGGTTAAACAATGGCGCACAGCCTACTGACATCGTTGGAAAGCTTTTCAAGAAGGCCGGAATCGTAAAATAATGTGAAGAGGTGAGAAGCAGTGAAGGAATTAGTCAGAATAATTGCTACATCACTGGTTGATCATCCGGAACAGGTAGAGGTGACCGAGACAGAGAACGAGGAACAGATCACTGTTGAACTTAAGGTCGCTCCGGAAGATATGGGAAAGGTCATAGGAAAACAAGGCCGTATCGCAAAATCCATACGAACGGTTGTCAGGGCTGCCGCTGCTGCAAAGGATGATAGAAAAGTTGTAGTAGATATTGTGTAAAAAACACAAGTAAGGCAAGACCGGTTGAAGTCTTGTTTATGAAGGGGCATGTCTGTGATGAATGGACACGCCCCTTTATTTTGAGGAAAATAATATGGAAAAGAACGATAGATTAAGAGTGGGAGTGATCACATCACCTCACGGAGTACATGGGGAAGTGAACGTGTTCCCTACAACGGATGATCCGAAAAGATTTCTGGATTTAAAAAAGATATATCTGGATACAAAAAAAGAATTGATTGAATGTGAGATAAAGAGCGTAAAGTTCTTTAAAAATATGGTTATCCTTAGTTTCAACGGAATGGATGACCGAAATGATATAGAAAAGTACAGGCAATGCGACCTGCTGATAGATAGAGAAGATGCTATGGAACTGGGTGAAGATGAATATTTCATCTGTGACCTCATAGGACTAGATATAATAGATGAGGATGGCAAAAAGATTGGTGTTCTGAAGGATGTCATGACTTCTGCCGCAAATGATGTATATGTGGTGGAAAAAAACGACGATGAAGAACTGCTGATACCTGCCATCAGGGACTGTATACTTGATACAAACCTTGAAGAAGGATATATCAGGGTACATCTGCTTCCGGGACTGTAAGATGTAACAGGAAGAAACGTTACCATTGTCACACCGAGGAAACGCTGGAACCGTTTTCAAGGTGACATTGATGAGAAAAGGAGATTGTATATGACAAAAATAAATATTTTAGTATTGAGTATCCTTACAATAGGTTTGTTAGGGACCGGATGTAAAAGTACCGATACAGATACACCGGTACCGACAGAACCGGTTGCTACAGATGTCCCTGAGGCTACAAAGCCGGAATCGATAGAAAATCCCGAAGTAACAGAGACGCCTGAAGTAACAGAGACGCCCGAAGTAACAGAAGCGCCCGATGTAACAGAGACACCTGATGCAACAGAAGTACCTACAGAAGAAGGAGATGGAGATATGCCCACAGGGAAATGGTTTGATAAGAACGGAAGTACGATGCTGGAATTTATCGGGAACAAGATGTATGTCACATGGTGGGACGGAATGGACGAACCCAAAGTATACGATGTGAAGATAGAAAATGATGGTTATGATGTAAAATATATTATAAACGCCGATGGAAATGGCAGAGGATTTGGTATCATGTCCTATCTTGAAATATGTGATGACGGAAGTCTGAGGGCCTATGAAGAGATACTGGATGCTGAAGGACATACTTATAAATTTGTACCTGAGGATAGAATAGAAGAAGAAAGAGCCGTAAAGGATTTTTCAAAAGATGTGTCAAAAACCATAGAGTCCAAGGATATAAAGTCGTTCAGTCTGGGCCTGAGCCATTATAGCCCTGAGAAGCTTTATGAGGGTAACTACTCATGGGATATAAAGAAAAAAGAAGATGGTAATTATACCTATAAATTTGATGGTATGGGTTCATCATATGTCATCCTAAAGTATGAGTGTGAAGTAGATAGCGCATATGTTAAGAAACTTCAGGATATGATAGATGAAGCAGGACTCGCTGAGCGTAACGGAATGTTCTTTTCACATGATAAAAACGATATAGAATACTTATTATATGTAGTATATGAATCAGGCGAGAGGATGAGCTTGAAGGTAGGCAGCAAAGCACTTGACATGTGGCCCGTTGACAATGAGCTGTTTATGAACTATGCCATGAGTGTGATCCCGGAGGATGAACTGGAAAGATGAATTTCGTAGTTCTTACATTATTTAAAGACATGGTTGAGAACATAATGAATACAAGCATTATGGGGAGGGCCATGGAAAAGGGTTTGATAAACCTGGATGTGATAGATATCAGGGAATATGCGTGCAACAAACATAACAGGGTGGATGATTATCCGTATGGCGGGGGAGCAGGCATGGTCATGCAGGCGGAACCGGTTTTTAAGGCATGCGAAGCTGCGAGAACAAAGTTTATAAGTAATGATGAGCAGCTGACACATGATGATCGGGAGAAACAGGAGGATACAGATACTGCTTCGGTTAATAACGACAATGCTGTTAGATTCATCGGCAAGAATCAGCCGGGAGTAAAACTGATATATCTGAGTCCCACCGGAAGAACCTTCAATCAGGAAGTGGCAAGGGAACTGGCTAAAGAGGAGAATCTGATATTCCTGTGCGGACATTATGAGGGAATAGATGAGAGGGTCCTGGAGATGGAAGTGGATGACTACATCTCACTCGGGGACTTTGTACTTACGGGAGGGGAACTCCCTGCAGCTTGTATCATGGATGCTGTGTCACGTCTGGTCCCTGGAGTACTCAATAATGACGAATCCGCTTCGGATGAAAGCTTTGAAGGCAATACTCTGGAGTATCCGCAGTACACCAGACCTGAGGAATTTATGGGTAAAAGAGTTCCGGACGTTCTGTTGTCCGGGCATCATGCCAATATAGCGAGATGGAGAAGGGAACAGTCGCTGCTGCGTACCATGGAGAGGAGACCCGATCTGATGAGCAGGGTGGAGCTGGACAAGAAAGATGTTGAGTTCGTTAATAGGAAAAATAGGGAAAATAAATAAGCTTGTTAAAAGTTATGGTTTTATTGATAACTTATTAATTTAATTATATAAGAAGATGACTAAGAAACAAAATTAAACCTAAATCAAAAAAAAGTGCTTGCATTTTTTTGCGATATATGGTATAAGTATGTTTTGTGAGTATTGATGTTCCTCTGTACGGAGTCTGAAATCAATGGGTACGCAGGATGCGTTTTATACAATGTAGTAAGAACATCAAAATATCAGGAGGTTCAAAATGAACGATA
>JAEEKN010000109.1 GCA_016282435.1 Lachnospiraceae bacterium
ACAGGTCGGATTCAGAGGAACCTGAACGTGATGACACCGTCCGAATATCATAAACAGTACTACTTGGCGGCATAATAATACCGCCAGCTGTATACACAACTGGCGGTACAAAACTTTTAAATTTTTCACTGTCCTCTTGACAGGTAGCATACCATATGGTCCCAGAGAGGTTTTTTGTTATACTGATTATCGAGTTTAATTTCACCTCATCCGGCTACCTTCCCCTCAAGGGGTAGGCATATCCTACGAAGCGAAAACGGGTTTTAGATCCGGAGCCGCCGCCCTGACCGGTATATGTTCAGAGAAACGTAAAATTCCCTTGACAAAACGTATGTCCACATGTAAAATGAGACAAATTCTAAAAACGTAAAATCGGGAGAAGATGATTACTATGGGTATAGCATATTTTGAAGATAGCAGGGTTTTCAAGCTTGATACACCGAATTCTACTTATATGATAAAGATAGCTGATGAAGAAGGTTTTATCCTTCATCTGTACTATGGTAGAAAACTGTCAGACGAGAAGGTGGACGATCTGTGCAGGATAAACCAGCATCCTTTCGTTCCGTCGAAAAATGAGCGTGACAGGTGCTCTTTCATGGATACCGCACCTTTTGAGTATCCCGGACATGGGCTGGGTGACTACAGGGATGATGCTTTCAGTGTCTTGAACGGAGACGGGTATTCGGCTACATCTGTATTATTCAAGGATTATAAGATTACAAAAGGAAAGCCCGGAATAAAGGGACTCCCTGCTACTTTTGCAGGTGAAGACGAATGTGATACTCTGGAAATCATAGCGTACGATAAGGTAAACGGACTTGAAATCTCACTTTTTTACAGTGCTTTCAGGGATGTTGATGCGATAGCGAGAAGTGTAAAGATTCATAATACCGGAAAATACGGATGTGTGAAACTTACGAAGGTTTTATCCTCGTGTACAGAGTTTTACGGGGACGAATACGATACGATATTCCTTCACGGAACATGGGCAAGGGAGAGAAATATCGACAGGGAACACCTGGGATACGGAAAGCATTACGTATCATCCGTAAGAGGTGAATCCAGCCATCAGGAGCATCCTTTTATAGGTCTTCTGTCACGGAACGCGGATGAGGATCATGGGGATGTATACGGATTCAACTTTGTATACTCCGGAAACTTTATAGCTCAGGCTGAGAAAAGCCAGTTCGATAGCGTTAGAGTGCTGATGGGTATAAATCCGGTGGACTTTTGCTGGAATCTGAAATCGGGAGAAGACTTTGAAGCACCCGAGGTAATAAGCGTATATTCTGCAAACGGTATAGGAGAGATGAGCAGGACTTTCCATGACCTGTACAGAAAACATCTTATCAGGAGCAAATACAGGGATATGAAGCGTCCCATACTAATAAACAACTGGGAAGCTACATATTTTAACTTTAATACTGAAAAACTGATATCTATAGCAAAGGAAGCATCGAAGCTCGGTATAGAGCTTCTGGTGATGGATGACGGTTGGTTCGGACACAGGGAAAGCGATAACAGCTCACTTGGTGACTGGTATGTTAACGAAGAAAAGCTCCATGGGGGTCTAAAATATCTCGTGGATGAAGTAAATAAACTTGGGATGAAATTCGGTATATGGATGGAGCCGGAGATGATAAGCCCTGATTCGGAGCTTTTCCGTGCTCATCCCGACTGGGCTGTACAGATTCCGGGAGTAAAGCCTTCGATGAGCAGAGAACAGTATGTTTTGGATCTCACAAGGCAGGATGTTATAGATTATACATTTGGGCAGATAGAGAAGATACTAAAAAGTGCAAATATAGAATACCTAAAATGGGATATGAACAGGCAGCTGACGGATCTCGGAAGCGCAATGCTTTCTAAGGAGGCTCAGGGTGAGCTGTTCCATAGATACTGTTTGGGTGTATATGAACTTCAGGAGAGGCTTGTTACGGAATTCCCGGACCTCTTGATAGAGAACTGCTCGGGAGGCGGTGCGAGATTCGATCCCGGTATGCTTTATTACAGTCCGCAAATATGGACCTCGGATGATATGGATCCGGTAGAGAGATTAAAAATACAGCAGGGAACAGCACTTATTTATCCTCTGTCGACCATGGGAGCCCATGTATGTGACTGTCCTAACCATTCTACAGGAAGAACCACTCCTTTCTATACCAGAGGTTATGTGGCTCTGGCAGGTACATTCGGATATGAACTGGATGTGACGAGAATATCCGAAGAAGACAGGAAAAGGATTCCCGGACAGGTAGCTATGTACCACAAGTATAACCCGTTGGTAAGAACAGGGGACTACTACAGGGTAGCTTCGTACAATGATAATAAGGAGTGGGACTGCTGGGAAGTAGTAGCAAAGGATAAAACAGAAGCTCTTGTTACTATCATAAATGTGGTGGGAAGAGTAAACCATAAAGCCAGACTGATAAAACTGAAGGGACTTGATCCCCATAAAACATATTCCTTAAGGTACTATAATCCTGAAACGGGAGAAGAAGACGATGAATACCTGAAAGCAAAAGGGGACTCCCTCATGTACGCGGGAATCAATATGGTAGGAGACTATCATGGTGACTGCAAGGGAAGACTCTTGCATGTGCTAGAGGTTTGAGTGAATATATTGTTGATTAAACCTCATAAAGCTGTTTAGTAGCCAACTTCCCTTCGAGCGGAAGTCTTAAAGTCAGAAAAAATAAAATTAACGAGTATATTAAAACCCCGGTACATATTTTGTACCGGGGTTTTTGCATAAGCTCTAAGCCTGTTATTACATCTTGAAGTACGATACTGCTTCCTTCAGTGAATCTGAAATCTCGTTCATGTGGTCGCTGTCTGTACTTACCTGATTTACGTTGTTAGAAATAGAGAATACAGAACTTGTAACTTCTTCGTTGGTAGCTGCGGTCTCTTCAGATATAGCCGAAAGATCGGTAACTGCATAAGAGATAACGTCCTTGATGGAGTTAAGTTCATCGGTAATCTTCGATACTGAATTGATATCTTTAACGGAACTCTTAATCTCGTTATTAAGAACATTGAACTTGTCATGTGTGATACCGAGAAGTTTCTGCTCTTCAGCGATGATCTTCTCAACTTCACGTGACTGGTTAACACACTCTTTGGACTGCTCTGAAATCTCGGATACGATCTCGGTAATCCTCAAAGCTGAGCTGTTGGACTGCTCTGCTAAGTGCTTAATCTCTTCAGCAACTACACCAAAGCCTCTGCCGCTTTCACCGGCACGTGCAGCTTCTATAGAAGCGTTAAGCGCGAGCAGGTTGGTCTGGTCTGCAATCTCAGTGATGAAGTTGATCATTTCTTCAATCTTAGCGATAGAAGAGTTGGTATCCTGAATCTTCTGAGAGATAGTCTCAATAGCTTCTGCTGATTTGCGGCTGCTGCTTGTCATATTGGTAATGCAGCTTTCTGCTTCTGAGTTTGCGTTCAACATGTTGTTGGAGCTGGCGTTCAGATGTTTAGCGTTATCAACAATCTCAGTTATCATATTGCCCATCGAGATAACGTTTGTATTGATGGACTGTACGCTCTCTGCCATAGTCTCGGTAGCTTTTGCAAGACCGTCCATGGACTTAGCTATCTGATCGGTACCGGTAGCGGACTCTTTTGCAAGTACTGCGGAAGAATCGATAGCAACCTTAAGTTCCTCAGCTGAAGAGCGGATCTTTGAGATGGAAGAACCAAGTGCATCGGAAAGCTTCTTGGCTGAATCTATCAGGGTAGTGGTCTCTGTAATCTTTGATACTGCGTTGATATTTACGGATTCGCCGTTTGAAAGCTTCCTGATATTGTTGGCAATGTTTTTAAGAGGAGTGATGATCTTACGTGAAAGAACAATGGTAATGATCAGGAATATCACTCCGAGAACTACTGCAACAAGAATGGTGGTAAGAAGCAGGTTACGTGTGGTGGCTGTAATATCTTCATCGAGCCTTCCTGCAAATGCCATACCCTTTACACCGTCAGATCCGTAAAGGGGCATGTAGAATACGTAGTAGTTCTTACCGTTTATCTTTACATTATCGGAAAAATAATCATTACCTTTTTTAACTGTCTCCCATATCTCGGCATTTGCCTTGGTGCCTTCGATACGCTTACCGGAGTCATCTTTGATGGTGGTCATGAAACGGACGTCTTCTTTGAATACTGTAAATTCGATTCCTGCTTTATTCATACTGTCGATATAAGTGGTATCGTAAGCAAGGAATCCGTCTTCAAGGTCGTTTTCGTTTTTGAGGTCATATTCATAATATTCCCTCAGACTCTTACTGGCCAGCATCAGTTCTTCTTCGGCAGCATCTTTAAGGCTACTGATGGAAATCGTGATAGAAGTGATCGCCAGAACTATCATACCCGTGATAAGCGGGATGGTGGCAAACATGATGAGCATTGCTTTAAGGTTTAGAGTTTTTTTGTTGTTCAAAATAGCACTTCCCTTCATATAATATTATGACTATTTTAACAAATTTGCTCAAATAAATCAAGAGTTTTATTGGTTGTTTTTTTTGAAAAAGTTGAAAAGTATACCAAAATTATAGGATGGTTAAGATTTTTGAAATAATTTTGTAACATTTTAAAGCACTATACACAAAAAACAGATATGATAAATATACCGTTCTAGTGAAAATGTATTAAAAAACTTAATAAAATTACAAGATTTCTATTTACTTGTAAATAAATTTGTAATATACTAGTAATATAACAAAACAGAAGATGCGGAGCATCGTTTTGTTACCGAGGAAACGCTGAAGGCGTTTTCGAGGTGACTTTGACTAAAATAAGATGCAGGATAACCGCTTTTGATATATGACAGACCGGCATTGATGCGCGACTTGTCTGTTCAGGAGGAGAAATATGAAACGGATTCTTTCACTTTTGTTGACGCTGACGATGATTTTCTCATTATCAGCGTGTTCAAAGGATGAGAAGAAAAATGAAACACCCGTGGGCACAGATTCACCATCGGCCACAGATGTGCCTGCTACAAACATACCTACTAACTCAGAGACCCATTCGGGAGGTATCCTGGATAATGATATCCAGTTGACTCTGTGGGATATCGCGGTAGAAGGCGACGGAAACCGTCCGGCGTACGACAGGGCAATGGAAGACCTGATGACAAAATATCCCCATGTAGAAATAATAGAGACCGTTACCGAGAACAACGCTTATAAGACAAAGATCAAGTCGGCAGTCGGTGCCAATGAGCTTCCGGACATCTTCTTTACCTGGGCAGGCGCATTCCTTGGTGATTTCGTATATGCAGGTAAGGTTTACTGTCTTGATGATGTATTACAGAAATATATAGATAACGGTGAGATAACAGAAGCTCAGCTCGAAAACAGCACATACGACGGAAAACACTACGGTGTTCCAACGACTTACAACATTATTACTCTTTTTGCCAATATGGATATTCTGGCCGGGGTTGGATATGACCATATCCCCGCAACCATAGATGAACTTTACGATTGCTGTGATAAGCTTTTGGCTCAGAACATTATCCCGTTTGGATGTTCGGGCAAGATAGATGAGACCTGGTGTGTGACAGAGTATTTAGAGCCTATTATTGAAAAGACTATCGGATCAACGGCGTTAAAAGGTATTATGTCTTACGGCGTTACCTGGAACAACCCGGGTGTTGCTTCATCGGTCGACCTTCTTCAGGATATGATCAGAAGAGGATACTTCGATCCTGACGGAATGGCTCTCGGAAATGAAGAGATTAAGGCCAATTTTATGTCGGAAAAGTATGCATTCTATCAGAACGGTTCATGGAACTGCGGTGATTTTTCAAACGAGGAAAATGTTCATTTTAATGTAAAAGCAGGTGAGTTTCCGATAGTTGATGCCGAAAACGGCAAGCTCGGTATGCTTATAGGCGGACCTTCAGATACTATCGCGGTTTCAGCGGGACCAAATGCTGAAGCAGCCGCTGCATATGCGGTTGAATTCGGCAGGCTTATCTGCCACTATGGTTACCTAAAGGGCAGCGGACTTCCCGCATGGAAGGTATGGGGCGATACGAGCGAAGTAATGCCTCTGGTAAAGGAAGTAGCAGCTATCTGTGATAATGCCGTTGACTATGTCTTTTTCGGCGACAATGCACTTTCGGCAGAGAAAGCAAATATATACTTAGAGTATGTTCAGGATGTTTACGGACTCGAAATTGACGGACAGGCATTCATCGATGGATTAAAGTCAGAAATCGGATAGATATAGATAATTAGGTTCCCTTTTCATGGGAACCTTTTTCTTCTCTAAGGTTTGATTTTTTTCATTGCAATATCTCAAAAAAAATGGTACAATAATCTATTATAGTAAAAGAATTTGTTATGTGATCCGTACGGAGTAAAGTATGCACCTTAAAAACCTTAGAAACAGAGTACATAATTCAAATATAAGGAACGAGCTGTCTCTGAAATTGAGCCGGGTATTTACGATAGTATTGCTGATACTTATTATCGTGTCAATGATATCGGTTTTTGTTATCATAAGAAGAGAGAGAAGATCATATGCCGAGAGGGAGGCTGAGAATGTTTTGATCTCACTGTCCACGAGCCTTCGTTCCGATATAGACAGTTACAGAAATATATCCCGTCTTCTGATGACGGATGAGAGCGTTAAGGAATTCTTAAAGGCAAAGCCCACAGATGTCACTCTGCAGCTCACGGAGAGCGCAAGGCTCGGAATGCTTGATATACTGAATGTTACCAGCGGGGTTGATGCGGTATATATTTTCAGAAATGATTCCCAGTATGCCACAACCATGAGCAGAAATGAATACAGACTTGATTCTGACAGGATAAAACAGGTCGAGTGGCGATCGGGAATATTGAAGAACAAAGGAAGGGCATCCCTGTCTCTAAACGGAAACGGCGCTACATACCGCAGGGACGGAAGAACGGTTCTGACGATAAACAGAGCGGTATATGATAATGTATCTCAAAAGCAGACCGGTGTCATGTTCATGAACCTATCGCTAAACTTCATAGAGAACGAAATAAACCTATTGAAAAACGACGATATATGTGTAATGACCACAGACGGAGTATTCCTGACCGGTAACCGGCATCTGGAACAGTATTATTCGGCATACTTTGCAAATGAAAAAATCCAGAATGTGGATGTTACCGAACCGGGTGGGGATATGATACTGTCGGGCGTGAAGCTTAAAAAACTTCCGATAGTCATCTTATATGCCATAAAGGATGAAAGATATATACTTCCGCTGGAACTTTTATATGTCATTATACTGCTGCCTCTGGTTTATTTTATATGTATTTTCGTAGCAGGTATATTTATAAAGAAAAACATCACGAACCCGATATTTTCCCTCACATCTGAGATGGAGAAAAACAGGCATTCCGAGAGTATCGAGAAGATCAACCTGGAACTTCCGAACAACGAGATCGGAATGTTGAAGGACAGCTACAACAAAATGGTTGATCATTCGAATGACCTGATGGACAGGCTCTTGGAAAAGGAACAGTTGATACAGAAAGCCGAGATGCGAGTGCTGCATGAGCAGATAAAGCCTCATTTTTTATATAATTCGCTGGAGACTATAGGATTCCTGGCACTTGATTCGGGAGCTGAAAATGTGCATTCCGCCCTGGAAACACTCGGAAGCTTTTACAGGAACTTCTTGAGCAAGGGGGACAGGGAGATACCGCTTAAGCGCGAGATCATGATAATCCAGGATTATCTGTCTCTGCAGAAGCTTCGTTACGGGGACATCTTAAATGATGAATACGATATAGCGGAAGATACTAATGATTGTTATATACCAAAGCTCATTCTGCAGCCTCTGGTAGAGAACAGTATCTACCACGGTATCAGGATGAAGGGCGAGCCGGGTACCATAAAGATCAGCAGTTTTATCAAGTTTAATGAACTGCATATTCTGGTCAGGGATACCGGTATTGGTATGTCAAAGGAGCAGATTGACAGCGTCCTCTCTACTGAGAAAAAAGAATCGGAGACAGGAGTAAACGAGAGCTTCGGACTTTGGGGTACCATAGAACGTATCAGATGTTTCTGTGACAAAGAGGATATCGTGCGTATAAACAGCGAACTCGGAGAGTATACCGAGATAGAGTTTATCATGCCAAACAAAAGACAAGGATGATGAAATATGTACAGAGTAATGCTTATAGACGACGAGGAATCCGCCAGAAAACTCATGCGGGCCTCGATAAACTGGGAAGCTTTGAATATGGAGGTCGTAGGTGAAGCGGCCAGCGGGATTGAAGCGATAAATATCATAGACGATATCAAACCTGATATCGCGTTTGTGGACATATCCATGCCGTTTATGAACGGTATAGAATTCACCGAGGTAGCCACAACCCGTTACCCGAACCTGTCGATCATTATCATGACCGCGCTTGATGAATTCGAATATGCCAGAAAATGTGTGAGTCTTCCGGTGTTTGAATACATGTTGAAACCCATGGTCCGTTCGGAGATCACCGAGGTTCTGGAGAAACTGAAGAAGAAGCTGGATGAACGTACGGAAAGGGAAGATTCCGCATCTGAACCCGAGCCTGCCGGCCACATGGAAGCTTCCGATATAGAACAGATAAAAAAATACATTGAATCGAACTACACGGATTCAAAGATAAATCTGACTTCGGTAGCTCAGAATTTCGGATTTTCGGCAAGTTATCTTAGTCGAAAGTTCAAACAGGAGACAGGGAAGAACTTTGTCGAGTATCTCACCGAATGCAGGATGACAGCCGCTATGAAGCTGGCCCAGTCCAATGTGAAGATGTTCAACACTTCAAATGAAGTAGGTATACCCGATCCGAATTATTTCGGAAGATGTTTTAAGAAATACACCGGAATGAGTTATTCCGAATATGTCGCATCAAAACAGTAGACAGCGAGGATAAAAATATGATCGACAAAAGAATAAAGCTTTTGCTGAGTGAGATGGAAAAAGAGAATATAGATTATTATATCGTTCCGACATCGGATTACCATAATTCGGAGTATGTCAGCGAGTTCTTTAAGTGCCGTGAATATATGAGTGGTTTTTCGGGATCGGCGGGTACACTGGTAGTTTCCAAAAAAGAAGCCATACTCTGGACCGATGGAAGATATTTTATCCAGGCCGCCCAGCAGCTTGAAGGAAGCGGTATCGAGTTGTACAAAATGGGAAATCCGGGTGTTCCGAGGATCAGGGAATACCTGAAAAACAAATGTGAGGAATTAAGTAAAGAGACCGGAACGGATAATGACAAAACTCCCGGCGTTACCATAGGTTTTGACGGCAGGGTGATGGATATCTCATTTGTACAGGAACTCGAAAAAAATCTGTCGGGCATAGGAAGGCTTGATATCAGTATCAACCCTTCTGTCGATCTCGTCGGAAGAATCTGGAATGACAGACCCGAGCTAAAGGCGCATGAGATTGCTGTATTCCCGGAGAGATTTGCCGGGAAAAGTGCTTCGGAGAAGCTGAACGAGATCAGGCTCGCATTAAAGGAAAAAAATATTGATTACCACTTGGTGGCATCGCTCGATGATATTGCATGGATACTTAACTTAAGAGGAGGGGATGTGAGATGTAATCCTGTCTTTTTGTCGTACCTGTTTATATCGGATGAGAATGCTGTCCTTTTCTGTCACGGTGATAAGCTCACGAAAGAAGCTGTTTCATATCTTTCCGACCTGGGAGTTGAAGTAAAAGGATACGAGGATGTGTATTCTTTCCTGGGAGATTACAAAAATGCATCTTCCGATTCGGGAAAGGCAAAGATACTTCTCGATCCGAACTCGGTAAACTACAGGCTCTTTACGGAAGCGGGTAAATCTTTTGAAGTGGTTCTGAACCCCAACCCTTCCGCTAAACTCAAAGGTATCAAAAATGAGACCGAGATAGAGAACCTGAGAGCGGCAAACGTTATAGACGGTATAGCCATGGTAAAGTTCTTAAAGTGGCTTGATGATTATAAAAAGAACGGATCAGGTGAGAACGTCACAGAGATAGGGGCAGCCGAAAAACTTTTGGAATTCAGAAAGATGAGTTCGGAATTCCTGGATATAAGCTTTGATACCATATCAGCTTACGGAGCGCACGGAGCCATTGTACACTATGAGCCCGAACCTGACACAGATATTCCGGTGGACAGATCCGGATTCTTACTGGTGGATTCAGGAGCACAGTACCACAAAGGTACTACAGATATCACGAGAACCATAGCTATGGGTGAACTGACCGAATCCATGAAGAAGCATTATACTGCAGTCCTCAAAGGCAATCTGCGTCTTGCGGGAGCTGTATTCCCCGAAGGAGCATCGGGTTCAAATCTGGATATACTCGCCAGAGGTCCTTTGTGGGACATGATGAAGGATTACAATCACGGGACCGGGCACGGTATAGGCTTTTACCTGAATGTCCATGAAGGTCCTCAGAACATCAACTGGAAAGTCGGACAGCGTGCCGGCAATACCACGCCTCTGGCACCCGGAATGGTGACTTCGGATGAACCCGGGTTCTATCTGGAGGGTGAATACGGCATACGTATAGAGAACGATATACTGACAGTGAAAAAAGAAGAAAACGATTACGGCACTTTCCTGGGATTCGAGGTACTGACGCTGGCTCCGATAGACCTTTCACCCGTTATCTGGGAAGATATGGAGAAATCGGAGATACTTGCCCTTGATTCCTATCATAAACAGGTATATAATAAGCTGTCGCCGTATCTTGATAATGAGACATTGAAGTGGCTGGAGGAATATATCAGGCACTGAAAAAAGGTTTTGACTTCTATAGAAAAAGGGATTATACTTAAACACATAATAAACTGGGAGCCTAATATATGTCAGAAATCAGAATTGTTTCCATAAGGAAGATTAAGATAGGATCTGTGGTTCAGTGTGATATCTATTCAAAAGACGGTGCGCTGATCCTGAAAAAAGGCAATATCATGACACAGGTGGCACTGGCACGTCTGGAATCCATGGGCGTGACCCGTGTTCTGGTTGAGGCGGGTACGGTTGAACTTGTTGATGATACTCCCGAGCCCAGCCATTATGATACCACGGATCTTCCCAAAGATAATATTGATAAGTATAGTGAAAAGTTTGTCCTGAAGAAGGAATTTGAACAAGGTAAACAGGCACTTCTGGACAAGGATATAGACGGATCGCAGGATGTAGCCAAGTCCATAGCGGGTAAGCTTCTCGATACCGGTAGCGTAAAGAGAGAACTTGAAGAGCTAAAGTACGGAACAGAAGGCGTGGTAACCCACAGCCTGAACGTTTCGGTCCTCGCGGGCGCCATAGCCATAGAAAACGGTTTCCCTAAGAACGTGGTGGAAGAACTGGTTATCGGCGGAATGCTTCATGATATAGGAAAGCTCTATATAGATCCCGCAGTACTGAACAAAAAAGGAAGGCTGGATGACAGGGAATATACCATCATGAAAACACACGCAGAGGAAGGATATAAAAAGCTCTGCGACAATAAGGGCGTATCCCAGAATGTCAGACTCATGGCTTTCCAGCATCACGAGAACAATGACGGTACAGGATACCCTAAGGGTCTTAAAGGAGATCAGATACTGTTTGAATCACGTATAATACATATCGTGGATGTTTATGAAGCCATGACAGCCAAGCGCTGTTACAAGGATTCACTCCTTCCGGGAGATGTTATGGAATTCGTTATGGGACGATACTCCACGATGTTTGATGTAAAAGCGATGGATATGTTCTTAAAAACTATCCCAGCATATAAGAAAGGAGATCTGGTCAGACTTTCGGACGGTACCAGGGCTCAGGTTCTTGAGAGTAATCCGAAGAACAGCTTAAGACCTCTCATAGTTCTTCTCGATACTATGAAAGTGGTTGATCTCTATACCGACAGGTCCTTCCTTTCAAAAACTGTTACAGAACTTATCTCCAAAGAGGGAGAAGTTGTAAAAACACAATAAAGAGATAAGAATATGGATATTATAATCACAATTTGTTTTATATTCCTGCTTGTGTGTGCCGTAGCCGCAAGCGTGGTAAAGGATTCACTGGCGAGTATAGTGCTTTTCAGTGCATACAGCCTTGTGATGGCCGTCATCTGGATCATCATGGAATCACCTGACCTTGCCATCACCGAGGCAGCGGTCGGAGCAGGTGTTACAGGCATTCTGTTCTATGCGACTCTAAAGAGGATAGACCAGATAGACCTGCGTGCGGGAACTAAGGAAGTTACGACAACCAGGAAGCTCCGCAAACCCGACAAGACACGCAGTTAAGTTACATCATATGATCATGAGGCTTTACAGATGAAAGTACAGAATAAAGTACAAAACAAAGCACAGAATAATAACGAACTTATATCCAGGGGGACAGCCAAAAGGTTAAAAGCTCTTTACAGAGTGGCAGCAGCGGTAATGATAGTTTTACTGTTTGTACTTTTGGTCACGACAATGGTAGGTCTTCCGGATATAGGTGACAAAAACAATCCAGACAACAACGAAGTTGCCCGAAGATATATTGAAGACGGACTTGATGAAACAGGTGCGGTCAATATTGTTTCGGGCATGATTCTTGATTACAGGGCTTTTGATACCTTTGGAGAGTCCTGTGTTCTTTTTGTTGCTACTATATGCGTGACCATCATGCTTAGGATAGACGGAAGGGGCGGCGAAGGTGACGACGAGGAAAAGGAAGGAAGCAAAAAGGTCTTCGGTATCAGGGAGTCGGCATTTAAGAAGCTGGATTCTAGAAATTTTGAGCCCGAGGATGATACCATTTTAAAGAAAAGTGCATTGTTTATACTGCCTGTCATTCTGGTGTTCGGAGTTTATATAGTCCTGAACGGTCATATATCCCCCGGAGGAGGTTTCTCCGGCGGAGCGGTTTTGGGAGCAGGATTCGTGCTGTATCTCTCGGCATTCGGCTTTAACAAGACCGAGAGATTTATGAATGCAAATACCGTGAGGATCATCACGCTTATAGCGCTTCTGGTATATTGCCTGTCAAAGTGCTACTCGTTCTTTACGGGGGCCAACCATCTGGAATCGGGTATACCTCTGGGCACACCCGGCGCGATACTTTCGAGCGGCCTGATACTTGTATTAAACATCTGTGTCGGTATGGTGGTGGCATGTACCATGTACAGTTTCTATGCACTGGTAAGACGAGGAAGGATATAAAAACACGGGATGCGAAGCATCGTGTTTTTACTGAGAAAACACTGCAAGTGTTTTCGAGGTGACATTAACTATATACAGAAAGAAAAGGGCAAGGGAATGTGGAATCTCCTGAAAGATCATTTAAATGATATAGTGGCCGCAGCACTGTTTGTTATCGGTTTCGGCGACCTGCTGTTTCAAAAAAATATGATAAAGAAAATAATAGGACTGAACATTATGGATACCGCGGTATACCTGCTTTTAGCATCCCAAGGATTCATCGAAGGGAGAAAAGCGCCTATCGTGGTTGACGGAGTGAGGGACGCTTCAGCATATATCAACCCCATTCCCAGCGGACTCGTTCTGACGGGTATCGTTGTCTCGGTCAGCGTTACGGCACTTCTGCTGTCACTGACCATCAGAATGTACAAAAAATACCATTCACTGAATCTTGATTATTGTTTGATGATGGCAAAGAGAGAAGGATAATGAAATGGATTTTATAAGGAATTTTCCGTTTTTTTCAATAATGCTCTGCATGTTCTGCGCCATTATCTGTTCGGTGCTTGGCAGACGGGCGGCAAAGCATTTTACGAGAGTGATGCTTTTTACGGTCATGGTGCTCTCGGCAGTATTTCTCATCTATACATATGACAGTGGTGAGAGCTACGTATATTATATGGGGCATTTCCCGGCTCCCTGGGGTAATGAGATCAGAGGTGGATGCCTTGAAGCGATATTTGCGCTGTTTGTGAGTACAGTAGCTTTCCTGTCCGTGATAGCGGGAGGAAAGGCTATAGAATTCGACATAGAGGATAAAAAAGAAAACCTTTTCTTTATCCTGGTATGTCTGATGACCAGTTCACTGCTAGCTATGTGTTATACGAACGATCTGTTCACCGGATACGTATTTATAGAGATAAATACCATAGCGGGCTGTGGCCTTATCATGGTCCGTCAGATCGGTAAATCAGTCGTGACCGCGGTCAGATACATGGTGATAAGCTTACTGGGATCGGGTCTCTTCCTGATAGGAGTGACGCTTCTTTATACGCTTACCGGTCATCTTCTGATGTCAAATATTCAGGAGACCGTGGCTGAGATAGCCGGGAACGGCGACTACAAGATGCAGCTGACGGTAGTCATAGGGCTTATGACCGTAGGACTTGCCATAAAATCAGGACTTTTCCCGTTCCATCTTTGGATACCGGATGCATACGGACAGTCGAACGTTGTATCAAGTTCGCTTCTTTCGGGAACGGTATCAAAAGGATACATTTTCCTGCTGATAAAGATATATGTGAGAACCATAGGCATAGATGTTATCAGGGACAGCGGAGTATTGAACGTATGCTTTTATCTCGGAATTACCGCTATGGTCTTAGGTTCGGTTCTGGCACTTCATGAGAAGAGCTTCAGAAGAATGATAGCTTTTTCGTCCATAGCCCAGATAGGATACATTTTTATGGGCATAGGCATAGGAACAAAAGCAAGCATAGGGGCTGCGGTATTCCATATATTCGCGCATGGTATCACCAAATCGCTTCTTTTCCTGTCGTCTTCGGAGTTTACCGAGGGCTCGCATACGAAGAGCATCGATGAGCTGAAGGGACTGGCGTATAAATACAAGTTCTCGGCTTTCTGCTACAGTGTAGGCGCCTTTTCGATAGTGGGCTTCCCGCTGCTGGCAGGTTTTATCTCGAAGCTGTTACTCGGAGGATCGGCGATAGGAGAGGGTGTGAACCAATGGGTAGCGCTTCTGGCGCTGGCTGTGAGTACGATACTGAATGCCGTATATTTCTTAAGAACCGTGGTTTATCTGTATATTCCGCCGGAGAAGGTCTTGGCGGATGCGTCGGAAGAAGTGATGAAGGATACTTCGTCATATCCACGCCACAGCATGTATTGTCCTCTGTATGTGATCGGCATCACGCTGCTTGTTTTACTAAACTTTGCACTCGGACTCGGATCCGGTACTGTTATAAATATCATAGAAAAAGGTCTTGAAGTATTTAACTGATAGAATCAAGAGGGAAAAAACATGGCTTTGCTGATTTTGCCTATACTGGTACCTGTGGCAGCAGGCGTGATAATGCTTGCGTGCAAAGGTTTTGAGAACAGGAAGACCAGAAATATATTTACGGGAATATGTCTTTTTATATCGGCGGCAGTAACCATCGGGACTGTTTTTGCGGCTGACGGGACACTGACTCTGTTCAGGCTTACCGAGAATGCGTCATTTGCCTTAAGGTCAGATGCGCTCACCAGGTTTTTTGCGGTGCTTATGAGCATTATGTGGACGCTGGTAGGCTTCTATGCATTTGACTACATGAAGCATGAAGAACATGAGAGAAGATTCTTCGGGTTCTATCTCATAGTTATGGGCGTTTTGTCGGGTATATATATGTCTGCAAACCTCATAACCCTGTACCTCTTCTATGAGATGATGACCCTTACTTCACTGCCTCTGGTACTTCATTCGCTGACTCCCGAGGCTATATCGGCCGGTAAAAAATATCTGTTTTATTCGGTGGGCGGCGCGTTTTTATCGCTCGTTGCAATATTCTATATTTATACGAACTGTGACGTGTCGGACTTCGTTCCGGGTGGATTTATAGGCAATGTCGCTGAAGGTGACAAGGGAATGCTTCTGGTATTCGTATTCCTCGCTATCATCGGTTTCGGATGTAAAGCAGGTCTGTTCCCTCTTCAGGACTGGCTTCCTACAGCCCACCCCGTAGCACCTTCGCCCGCATCGGCTGTTCTTTCCGGACTTATCACCAAATCGGGTGTATTTGTTATCATAAGACTTATATTTTTCAGCATCGGACCTGATTTTATCAGGGAAACATGGGTGCAGTATACATGGATGGTACTTGCACTGCTCACGGTATTCCTGGGATCCATGATGGCTTATACAGAAAAAGTCATGAAGAAGCGTTTTGCATATTCCACAGTGAGCCAGGTATCATACGTGCTTTTCGGACTTTCGCTTCTTAATGAGACGGGATTTAACGGAGCACTCCTGCATGTTGTATTCCATTCGGTGATCAAGGACGGTCTGTTCCTGGTAGCCGGTGCCATCATAGTTTATACAGGCATCAAGAATGTTGACCAGCTTCGCGGCATTGCCAAGAGGATGCCCACTGTTATCTGGTGCTTTACTTTCTTTGCACTGGCACTCGTGGGAATACCGCCGGCTAGCGGATTCGTGAGCAAATGGTATCTGTGCCTCGGTGCTCTTGAAGGCGACATAGGAGCTTTCAGGTTCGTGGGACCCGCAGTGCTACTTATCAGTGCACTGCTTACTGCAGGATACCTGCTTCCCATTACTATCAACGGATTCTTCCCCGGAAATGATTTTGATTATTCGTCATGTAAAAAATGCAAGGTATCACCTCTTATGATAGTTCCGCTTGTGATTCTGGCTGTTGCCGCAGTAGGTTTCGGATTATTCCCGGACTTCATAATGAACGGCATCTCAGATATTACCGCCGGACTGTTCTAAGCTGTAAGAGTGATGAAATCTGTTATATGTTATTGCATTTGAGATGTATTTGGAGGAATCATCTGTGAATACAAATTATTTCATCCTGCTACCGGTGCTTCTGCCGATAGTCATGGGAATCCTGCTTTTGCTGTTCCCGATACGGAATGACAGGACCAGGAATATTATAAATTTCATATTTGTATTGATAAATACGGCATTTGCTTTTGTATCCATGATTACTTTTTACGGAGAGAGCATTTCGGTCGTAGAAATATATTTTAATTTCGGATTTGCATTTAAGCTTGACAGGGCGGCATGCATATTCGGAACGGTTGTCAGCGCACTCTGGCCTTTTGCAAGCCTCTATGCATACGGATATATGCAGCATGAGGAGAGGAAGAATTCGTTTTTTGCATTCTTCACCATGACCTACGGAGTGGTACTGGGCATCGCGTTTGCGTCAAATCTTCTTACCATGTATGTGTTCTATGAGATGCTGACGCTCGTAACATTCCCCCTGGTGCTTCATCCCATGACAAAAGAAGCCGTGAAGGCAGCTAGAACATATCTCGTTTATTCGCTGGGCGGTGCGGCATTCGGACTTATCGGACTTATATTCATGATGAATATAGGAAGTACTGAATTCGTTCCGGGAGGTAGCATAGGAGCAGACGCTTCTTTATCGGTATTCCTGCTTCCGGCGTTTGTTCTGGCATTCTGCGGCTTCAGTGTAAAGTCTGCGATGGCTCCTTTTTCGGGATGGCTCATAAAAGCTGCTGTAGCCCCCACGCCCGTTACGGCTCTGCTTCATGCGGTGGCAGTCGTAAATGCGGGTTCTTTCGCCTGCATCAGACTCATATATTACGTATACGGCACAGATATCCTGTACGGTACATGGGCTCAGTTCTTTGTGATGGCGCTGACCATCATCACGATAGTATTCGGCTCGTCGTTTGCGATAAAGGAGAGGCATTTCAAGAGAAGGCTCGCGTATTCGACCATCAGTAACCTTTCCTATATCCTGTTTGCGGCTACCATCATGACGCCATTGGGGCTCACCGCCGCATTTGCGCATATGATCATGCATTCGCTGACCAAGATATGTTCATTCTTCTGCTGCGGTATCGTTATGGAGCAGACGGGTAAAAAATATGTAAACGAACTTGACGGAATGGGAAAACAGATGAAAGTAACATTTGTATGCTTTACAATAGCTTCATTGTCTCTCATCGGAATTCCCATGTTCTGCGGTTTTATCAGCAAATGGAGGATAGGAGTGGCCGCTGTGTCGGATAAGAGTCCGCTGACCGTAGCGGGACTTATAGCGCTTCTTCTTTCTGCACTGCTTACAGCTATATATATGCTCTCCGTCGTTATCAGGGCATATTTCCCGGTGGCAGCAAAAAAGAATGATGAGGATCGGACAAAGAACGGTTCGGCAGAAGTATTCCATGAACATAATATACTGATGCTTCTTCCTATATGTATATTTGCTGTCGGTATCATCGTACTCGGCGTGTTCTGGCAGCCCGTATATGATTTTATTTCTGTTTTATAACAAAACAGAAGATATCCCCCACCTCTTAGCGTAGCGAAGGTGTGGGGAGATCTTCGTTTCAGGCGGGGTTCAAGCCCCGACTAAAATGAGATGCGGAGCATCGTTTTGTTACCGAGGAAACGCTGAAGGCGTTTTCGAGGTGACTTTGACTCGTTATTGAATATCTTTTCCCATAAAGTCTTCCCCTTGAGGGGAAGGTGGCTGCAACGCAGCCGGATGAGGTGTGATCAATCTCGTTAATAATTATAGTTTGGATAGAATAAATTTAGAGGTTTAAAATGAGCGGAAACATTCTCTTATTAAACTTAATATTGTGGCCGTTTGTGAGCGCGGTTATCTGTTATCTTGCCGGATGGAAAAAGAATCCGGCAGGAGAACAGGGAAGCCGTGAGACCGAAGCCGAGGCAAAAAAAAGAAAGGACTTCAGAAATATCCTTGTCATTTCTTCCATAGTTCTTGAAGTGATGCTCTATGTTTTTGCAGTTCTCTCCAGGGAAAAACTCGGCACATCCCTTGATATCGATAAAATTTGCGGACTGGGAATCCATCTGTATTTTGACGGTTTCAGAACGGTTTATGCCGGAGTGGCACTTCTTATGTGGTCCATGACTGCTCTGTTCTCACGTGAGTATTTTGCTCATTACAGGAACAGGAACCGTTACTATTTCTTTTTCCTGCTGACGCTCGGAGCAACGCTTGGAGTATTCATGTCGAAAGACCTGTATACGGCATTTATCTTCTTCGAGATTATGTCGTTTACTTCCTACACATGGGTTGCACATGATGAAAAACCGGCTGCCATGAAGGCTGCAGGAACCTATCTGGCTGTAGCCGTTATAGGCGGTCTTGTGATGCTGATGGGAATCATGATGCTGTATTTCAAACTGGATACCGTGGAAATCGGCCGTTTGAATGAGGCAGCGTATGCGGCTATGGAAAACGGGGATACGGCTTTTGTATTTACGGCAGGTATCATGATACTGTTCGGATTCGGAGCAAAAGCAGGTATGTTCCCTCTGCACATCTGGCTTCCAAAAGCCCATCCTGTAGCACCTGCACCCGCGTCGGCACTGCTTTCGGGTATACTTACCAAATCCGGTATATACGGGGTTCTGGTACTGTGTTTTGAGATATTCAGGGGCAACAAGAACTGGGGCGTGCTCATACTGGTACTCGGTGTCATCACCATGTTTGTGGGCGCAGTGCTGGCAGTATTTTCGATAGACTTAAAAAGAACGCTTGCATGTTCCTCGATGTCACAGATAGGATTCATTCTTACCGGCTGTGCGGTCTCGGTTTTACTGAACGGAGAGCCGCCTTACGAATACCACGCCATTTCCCTCTCGGCTTCGGGAACAGTTCTGTACATGGTAAACCATTCGATGTTCAAACTGGTGCTCTTTATGTGTGCCGGTGCTGTATATATGAAGCTTCACAAGCTGAACCTCAATGAGATCAGAGGATTCGGAAGAGGAAACAAGTTCCTGATGGTTATGTTCGGGATAGGAGCACTGGGAATCATGGGTGTTCCGCTGTTCTCAGGGTATATCAGCAAAACCCTGATACATGAGGGGATAGTAGAGTATTATCATGAACTCGAAGGTACTGCCGCATTCTTTATAAAGGCTGTGGAATACCTGTTCTTACTCAGCGGCGGTATGACCATAGGGTATATGCTGAAGCTGTTTATCGCGATATTTATAGAAAAACCGGTAAAGAAATCCGGAGAAACTTCGAAGAATAAGAATAAAGCAGCTTCACATGATACGGACCACCATGTGGATCTGAATGCAAAATGGAAGGTTAGTCCTTTGTCGGCAGTGGCACTTATATTACCCGCAGCGTTCATAGTAGTATGCGGCGTTATACCCGACATATATATAAACCGCTTAAGTCCTTTTATGAACGATATGACTCATGCGGCAGAGATAGAGCATATCAGCATATTTTCGCTTGAAAACCTTAAAGGTTTCGTGATATCACTTACCATCGGACTTCTCGTATATCTGTTTATCCGTAAGGTACTGATGAAAGAAGAGAAGGGTGTAAAGGTATATGTTGACAGATGGCCGAAGGCACTAGACCTCGAGGAACTGGTATACAGGCCCCTTATCCTTAAAATCCTTCCCGGATTATTTGCCGGCATATTTAAAGGCTTTATCAGGCTCACGGAGATCCTGTGGAATGCTCTGTTAACGTTTGGAAAAGGCTTGGGATTTGTGGCTTCGTCATTCGGTGAAGCTATCATATATTCCATAAAGAAGATATTCTTCAAAGAGCTTCCTGAGAACCATAGAAGCCCTATAGTGGAAAAGCTTTATGAAAGATTTGAGATGGGAGACAGGACCCTGAGACTTCTCGAATCTACCATATCCTACAGTATCATATGGCTGCTTTTGGGACTTATAAGTGTCCTGGTGTTCCTGTTGTTCTAAGATGGGGGGATGTCTCGAATATTTGTAGCCTTCCTGTCGAGGGGAAGTTTGCTACATAACAGTCGGACGAGGAGTAGACTTAGTATTGATAACAAAAAAACGAAGAATTGCTTGAATTCTTCGTTTTTTATTTTGTCTGTTGTATAAATAATTTAATTTTTTGCTTTTTTAGAATTATTCAGTTTCCTTGATACAAATGTAAATACCCAGATGCTCTTCACCGTTCAGCATGATCGGAACCTTGATAGCTGCGGTATCTGCCTGAACCTTGAGACCTGCACCCTTCATCGAGATAGGAGGTGTGATATCGAATACGATGTTCATGGTAGAGAAGATAGTGGAAGCATTACCCATTATCATGTTACCGAGCTCACCGAGAGCTGAACAAGCCATCTCATCCAGATTGTCAACAGGCATTCCCATCATCATGGTGCTGGCTGTAGACTTGGCCTTCGCCTCGGACATACCGACTATCACCTGACCCTTCATACCGCCGACTACGCCTACCTGTATCAGGAAGGAAGGATCCGGGAACTTCATGTCCGAGAGAGCGGGCTTGCCTACGGTGCCGCCTGCCATGCCGAGAAGTTCAAGTACTGTGATGGTTGCTTTTATAAACGGATTTACATATTTTATATCTAGAGTCATAATTTTATCCCCTTCATAACCATATAGATGTAGTGTATCACAAGTGCAAAAAAAAATCAAGTAATAAAAAAATCAAGTGAGAAAAAATTGTTGATAATTTTTCTCGATAGTTGTATTATTAGAGAAGTAAAAACAACGTTGAGCATAAAAAGCTAACGACCCGAAGGGGAAAATAGGATGCGGTAAACCGCATCAAAATAGGAGGTTTACATTTATGGAAACAAAAGATTACATGCAGGAATACTGTCTATGGATGTCTTCGGACGCATTCGATGAGAACACAAAGAGGGAACTTGAGTCCATCGCAGGCAATGAAGACGAGATAAAGGATCGTTTTTACAGAAGCCTTGAGTTCGGTACTGCAGGACTCAGAGGTATTATCGGTGCCGGAACCAACAGAATGAACATTTATACCGTGAGAAAGGCTTCACAGGGCCTGGCAAACGTCATCATCCGTGAGGGCGGACAGGACAAGGGAGTAGCCATAGCCTATGATTCCAGACATATGTCTGTCGAGTTTAGTGAAGAAGCAGCTCTGTGCCTGAATGCCAACGGCATCAAGACCTATCTGTTTGACTCTCTGCGTCCTACTCCCGAGCTTTCATTTGCTCTGAGGGAACTCGGATGCATCGCGGGCATAGTTATCACAGCCAGCCACAACCCTTCGGAATATAACGGATACAAGGTATACTGGGAGGACGGCGCACAGATTACCGCTCCTAAGGATGCCGAGATCATAAAAGAGGTAAATTCCATAAAGGATTACCTTTCATTAAAGACCATGTCTAGAGCAGATGCTGAGAAATCAGGCCTCTTCCATATCATAGGAAAAGAGATTGACGACAGGTACAATGAAGAACTCATGAAACTTGCCCTTCGTCCCGAGGTGATAAAGAAGGCGGCAGAGGATATCTCCATAGTATATACACCTTTCCACGGCACAGGCAATCTTCCCGTTAGACGTGTATTACAGGAACTCGGATTCAAGAAAGTATATGTAGTGCCCGAGCAGGAGAAGCCCGATGG
>JAEEKN010000110.1 GCA_016282435.1 Lachnospiraceae bacterium
CCTCTTAGCGTAGCGAAGGTGGGGGGAGATCTTCGTTTCAGGCGGGGTTCAAGCCCCGACTGAAATGAGATGCGAAGCATCGTTTTGTTACCGAGGAAACGCTGAAGGCGTTTTCGAGGTGACTTTGACTATAGCCTAAAGCAAAAAACTCCCCACCTCATTCGGTGGGGAGTCGTATTATCTTAGCCTAATTTCTTTTTCAGGTAGTCAAGCAGATTTTCACGGGTAGTCGATTTTAAGAGATATCCCTCAGGTTTTAACTCCATAACCTTTGCTACTTCTTCTTTCGTGCTGACACCTGTCAGGAAAACCACAGGTATGTTCTTTGTTGAAGAATCCTGTCTCAGCATCTGAAGTACCTGAGAACCGTTCACGATCGGCATCTCATAGTCCAAAAGTACCAGATCTACCTTCTTCTTTAACAGAAAGGCGATAGCCTGCATTCCGTTAGTCGCTATATCGGCATGGAATGACCCCTTGATCCATTCTCTGACCATTCCGGCATACGAAGGGTCATCATCCACTATAAGCACTTTTTTCTCGTCTCCGGTTCCGAAAATAGCTCTTTCCACTTCTGTTTCCAGGACCTCACTGTCTATCGGACGGTCAAGCCATCTGAAGCGGTCCAATGTTGGAAGACTGAGTACCAGTTCCTCATGATACTTCATCTCTCCGAGAACTATCATCTTCCTGCCCAGGGACTTGATGGTCTCACATATATCCTCCAGATTCTTATGTTTGACCACATCATCCAGGATGTCTCCGGGAAGATACAGCAGGAAAAGATCAGTTTGTGCCGCAACCTGCTTTATCAGGGAAAAATCCTCCAGAATCTCAACAGTATATCCCAGCTCACTCAGTTTTCTTTCAAATCCTCTGACCACTACACTGTAATGATATAAAATAATTACTATTTTTTTGTCTCTCATACCTGTAACTCCCTTGTGAAGAGCTATCGTGGCACCTACATGGTGACGCTCAATCGTTTATCGTATATAAATAGTATTTTCATTATATCCCTTTTGAGCAACGTAAGTCAATACCATTTCTTTTTCTTAATTCTTTTTTAAGGAGCTGCTGCCGGATTTTTTGAGGACCGCCCGTGCCTCTTCGAGGCTGGAAAATGTACCCATCTTTTCCTCCGCATCTTCTGTTTTGTTATATCGTTACCACAACAGGTTCATCCGAATCCTCTAAAAGGCTTATCTTTACGGTTTTGCCTTCTGCGGTTATCTCGTATTCTCCCTTAAATCCGGTGACGGTTACTTCTCCGTTTGCATCGGTTACAAATGTCTCGTCAGTCTCCCATTCTCCATGGATAAGACCCATGAGTGCATCGTATACGGGCTTCTCTTTATTATCTTCCGTAAGGACTCCTGAAGGTGCCTTAAGCCACTTTCCATCAGTAAGATCCCATGTCGTTATAGCTTCAACCAAAGGATGTGCAAACAGTTCAGTATACATCTCGGAAGCTTCGCGTGCCTGTCTTTCAAGCCCCTCGGGGGTTGAAGGCCATTCGTCCACCTGCCAGTCATTTAGGTCCTCTATATATGCAGGCATGATGTCTCCGGATATCAGAGTGTTCTCTGTGAAGTGGATTGGAAGACCGAAGTGAGAAAATCTGTCAAGCACTTCAAGCAGCTTCTCCTTGCCCCAGTATCCCTGATGCTGGTGACTCTGTATACCGATGGCAGAAATGGGAACTCCCATTTCCAGCAGACCTTCTACGAGTATCTCATAACTCTGAGAAGTATTAAAATCATTGATAAGCAGTGTAGCTGAAGGGTTCTCGGCACGGGCTGCATCAAATACTTCCTTTACCAGCCTGAATCTGCCCAGTTCCTTGCATATCCTGGTGATGGCATTGTCATATTTGTCAAATACAGGCATGATAACTACTTCGTTTATTACATCCCACATATCTACCACACCCTTGAAAGCACTTACTTCCCTGTGTATACGTGCCAGCTGTTTTTCCAGAATCTCTTTGTTTGAGTAATTCATCAGCCAGTCCGCGCACACGGTATGCCAGCAAAGAGGATGACCTTTTACTTTTACCCCGTTATCTACGAGCCATTTAGCCTGAGCCATGGTCATCTCCTGATTCGGCTGACCTTCCCTGCGCTCATATCCGCCCCAGTAAAAAGGAATGGTTCCGTAATTAAACAGCTTTATGAACTTCTCCATTCTTTCAATAGAACTCTTTTTCATCTGTTTCATTTTCTCAGGATCTGCTCCCGGGAACGGCTTGATATCATCGGGCATAACTACACCCATTGTGTCGAATGCTCCGCATCCGAACAGGAATTTATGTGTTTTCTGTACAGCCCGGACCTCCGTGTTTTTAACGGTATTACCTGCTGCATCCTTTACTATAAGCTTTACGGTTGCTTTTCTGTGATCGAAACGTCCCATACTCTTCTCCTTTTCCTAACGTTTTAAATAGACAAAACCCCGGTGAAAACATCCACCGAGGTCTATTATTCCACAAATTATATTATAAGTAAATAGTTTATCTTGCTATATATTTCTCAGATTATGCCCAGGGATCTTCAGATTCGGGGATCCTGATGTCGCTCAGGCACTGAATATCATTCAGGAACCACTGATTGGTAGAAGGCTTTCTGCGGAGCTTGATCTCCCTGTCATTGTCGGCGCCGCTGCTCTTTAACCACATGGTAGCCCAGTTCTCGTTATCGAACGAGTAAGGATTCTCGTAAACAGTGATAGTAAAAGGCTCCGAAGGGATGTATCCGTTCTTGGGAGATGTTCCTGCAAAGAATGAGAAGGGCTTGTAGAATTTCCCGGTAAGTCTCTCTTTTAAGAACTGTCTCTCATATGTTGAAACGCTCTCGGGTCCCTTTAAGAAGTTCAGCATCTCGATGGTGTTGTTTTCGTCTCTTTCATAGTTACATAAAACAAGAAGAACAAGTGCTGTGGTCTTAAAAGGTGAATCCAGTGAACTCTCGGGAAATGCCTGAAGTTCTGCCACACTGTTGGGAATGTTACTGAATGTAAAGGTCTGAGAACTGTTCTTTCCCTTGCCTACACCGTCCTTGTTGCCTCCGGTAGCATTGTAAAATGCGTTGTTTGCAGCATTGCTAACCGCATGATTCACTGCACTGTTGGTTGACTGTTTTAAGCTGGAAACCGCTGAATTTTTTAAGCTGTCAAAAAAACCCATAACTAAATACCCTCCTGAATCATAAATGTCTGGTCCCTGTATGCCCTGACGGCTTTAGGACCGGTGATCTTGATACCATCATATCGAAAAAAATTTCTACCCACATCAACAAAATTGTCGATACGGCTTATGTTTATTAATGTTACTAATCCGCCTTAAGAAATCTCAGATATCAGGTATTACCACTCCCGAAAGCCTGGCATGGATTGCAAGCTCCGTTCTGGTCTCAAATCCGGTTTTATCCAGCATATGATTGATGTGCGTACGTACCGTGGAAAAGCTGATATTCAGCCTTTCGGCTATCTCCTGATCGGGACAGCCGGTGGTAAGGATCCTTAGTACCTCCAGCTCCCTATCTGTAAACTCGGAGCTGTTTGCCAGTCCTATCTTTACCTGAGGAGGAGAATCGGGATATACGTTTTCACCTGCCATGGTCCTGTCCATGACGCTGAGCAAGGGGCTCTCGTCTGTCTCCTTATACCAGAAACTGTCCACACCGATCTCACGGGCTCTCTCCATGAAGCTTACTTCGGGCATTGAGGTAACCAGAAGTATTTTGACCCCGGGCTTACTCTTTTTTATCTTTTCAGCAGCCTCCAGACCGCTCGGGCCTTCACCCATTACTATGTCCATCACGATCAGATCAACCGGAAGGGTCAGTGCATAGATATCCGCCATCTTTGCCAGCGGTATGGCTTTCAGTACCGTATAATTACTGCTCCCCTCTACCATCATCTCTATCAGATGCCTGGAGGTATTCTGATCGTCAACTATTAAAACATTCCACATATTCTGCTCCTCTTTTGATGCGGTTTTACCGCATCAGATTCCGTTCAACAAGTTTTTTTAATTGCAAGTGTCAATTTAAACCCTTCACCGGTCTCGATATCCATCGTGAATCCGGCATCCTCCGCTATCTTTCTGAGTGATTTCAGGCCGCCTCTTTCTTCTACAGGGCCTTCGGGAGGATTCCCGTTATTTGTAAATATGAGCTTTAGTTCATCTTCATCTTCCACTACTTTTGTATAGACCGTATCCCCGCCGGCATGCCTGAAGGTATTTGTCAGGCACTCGTGCATGGCAGAAGCGGCTACCACCTTCCCTACGTTATCCTCAGGAAGTTTCCCGTCGATCTCTATTTTCATTCCTATATCGGAAGCCGCACGGTATATTTCCTCGTATTCGTCTCTTTCCTCTTTCTTCTTTTCCGCTCCCAACAGCTTCAGGTTCCTCATCCACAGATTCGTAACCGTTCCCCTGTCGCCGTCCCCCGTTTTTATATATCTTTTTGCTGCCAGAAGTATTTCACCGAGCTCATCGTGAATATGTACCTTTGCGTTCAAGAGCTCTTTTTCAATGGTGGCCGCAGTAACATTCCTGTTGTATTCCTTAAGTCGTTCCTGCTGAAGCTCAAGAGTTTCGGTCTTTGCCAGAAGTTCTTCAAAAGTCCTGTATTCGGAGGTGATATCCACCATCACCATTTCCTTCAGTTCTCCCCCGACATCCATCATTCTGTTCGAAAACGCGCATATCCGGTCCGAAGTCTTTGCTATGATCATATCCTCCAGATTGTAGATGATCTTGTTTTCGCCTGTGATATCTTTGTTCTTCAGCCTGTTCCAGAACGCAGAGGCATCGTTTATCGTCTCCCCCGTCAGTTCTATGCTCATGTTGTTCATGGTTTTGTTTACAAACTGCGGAAGTCCGTTTTCCGTATAAAAGCAGATGCCTTCTTCCATCGCATCCAGGCCCTGTTTTACGGAGATGATGGTAAAATGCTCATGCCGGTACCTTATGACCAGACGTATGATCAAAGTATCAAATACTACCATAACGACTATGTAAAGCATTACCGCCCAGAACGTCATATCATATTTTTCCTCCAGACACAGCTGGAAGAATATATAGTTTATAACGACCAGAGGCAGGAAAAAATATCCGAACCCCTTATACATTCTCTGATATACAGCTTCCGCCAGAAGCATCATGGTGAGCCACAAAAGAAGGAAGACCACCGCCAGAAGCAGGGTTCTGTACTGAACCGGTATCTCATAAAACAGCATCAGGCACTCACCTCCTTATAGTTTCTGAACGAAACCGTGATCACGGAAGTGCTGTATCTGCCGCCCCTGCTTTCGTTTTCTTCCACTGACGCTGAAAATTCCGCCCCGGTCACCTTTTTGTACTCAGTTATATCAGTACTTACTTCTTCCTTCGTAAGGTCACTGTCAAACATAAACCTTATCCTGAGTTCCGAAGGAATGGAATCCAGATTTATCAGCAGGTTTTTTGTTCTTCCCGACAGTCTCTCGAGGACATTTTCCAGGAAATCATACGCCATAAATACAATGTCTTTTTCCAAAGGTACCGAATTCCCCTTTGTGAGCATGACATCCGTCCCGTCCATGGAAAAATAATCCAGAGATTCCTTAAACGACAGGAAAAGATCGTTGAATTCATAATTTACCGTCTCTTCGCCAAGTATATACAGATTTCCTCTTCTCTTTATATATGAAGCAAGAACGCATGCCTTTTCCAGATTCTTCTTAAAAGAAGCCTCATCATGCGCGTCGGACAAAAGTCCTTCTATCTCCTCTGTTTTCCCGGCCGAAAATTCCGCTATATCATCATACAGCCTGTTCATGACGGAAGTGTGGACACGGTCCGCTTTTAATGAATTTTCGGCTTCCTGCAGAGAATTCTCCTCTCTTAAGCGTTCCGAAAGTTCCTTTAGTTCCCTGTTTGACTCATTTATATAGGAAATGTCTTCGGCATAGCTCAGTTTTCCACCCCAGACATCTCTTTCCATAACATGATAGTTCTCATTTATCTCGTTCCAATCGGATTCTGCGCCTTTTGAAGCTATCTTTACCCTTCCGGCATTATCTGTGATCTTGGCAATCAGTCCCGAATTTTCAAAAAAGTACCTGTATCCGCTGTTCGAAGGGAGCAGACAGGTCTGAATACAGGCTTCCCAACCGCACACCACAAAAATGGCAAACGTTTCGAGAGGACTTAGGAACTGGATCCCGTTCATGACCGGCGCTGCCCCGAAGTAGTCGGTCAGAACAAAATACAGGGACGCTGCAAGAACAACGTAATAAGCCCATGAATCCTTTCGTACGGGTTTGCCCGTAAAGCGAATCAAAACCACCAGTACAGCGGCTGTAAGCGTAAGGGCTATCCATACGATGGCTATATAATACAGCGGTCCGTTTGTATAATAATCATATCCTCTGCCTACAGGATCGGGAAATCGGAACGCCAGATGGTGCTTGTCATTCGAAAGGATAAGTATCGAAAATACTATGGCAGGCAGGAAGAACAGATCCCACAGAGGACTGATCTTCACGTTTTCGGAACGTCCGCACCTCAAGGATAACTTCAGAGTGATAACCGGCAGGAAACATATGGGAATATAGTAACAATACCACATAAACCGGTGTACTGTCACATGTCCCTGTTCAAACTGGAATCTCAAGGCCTGGAACAGTATAAGAAGCAGCAGAAGCGCCGCGCTCTCTATCAGCAGTCCCTTTATCTGCGGTTCGATGATCCTTCTTAAAACAGTCATGGCCCATACCACTATGATCCCGCCGTAGAAGATTCTCGAAAAATTATCAAAAAAAGGATGACGGGAATACAGCATTCCCACAAGGCTTACCAGCAGGAATACCAGCAAATATAGTAGTACTGTACGTTTATTCTTGTACCGCATGATATAAGTTCCCCGTCCCTTTGCATTAGTTTATCCGACCCTAGTATAATAACATACATCTGCGCAAAGGTAAACTTAAAAAACAAATAATTGCCAAAACGGCGCTTTTATGTTATGATATAGGTTGACGTAATATACATTGACATTTTACATTATCATAAAGGGTGTACTATGAAATATTCATTAACAAAAGACAACGTAAAACTTCTAGGCAGAACAATGCTTTTCGATGACACATTACTGCTTTCACTGTCGGGTTCGGGTATTGAATTCGAGTATCGCGGCAAAGCAGGTATCGACATCGCTTTTGCGGGCGGCGGAGCCTCGGGAATCCCGGACAATGAAGCAAACTACGCCAGGATAAGAATATATGTGAACGGAAAAACCGTGAAGGATTTCCTGCTAAACAGCAAAGAGCTTACGGTTCACATCGATGCGGATGATTCCGGTCTTTCTGTCATCAGGATCATCAAGCTTTCGGAATGTGCCATGTCTCTTGCGGGGATCAGGGCTATAGAGACAGCGGACGCCGACAGCATAAAGCCCACAGCTCAGAAGCCGGTTAAGATAGAATTTATCGGTGACTCCATCACCTGCGGCTACGGAGTGGACGATCCCGATCCCCTTCATGATTTTAAAACCGCTACCGAGGATGTGACCAAAGCTTTTGCATATAAAACAGCTCAGGATTTAGATGTTGACTACAGCATGTTCTCCATCAGTGGGTACGGTATCATATCGGGATATACAGGCGATCCCCAGGAGCGTCATGACGAACAGCTCCTACCCACATTTTATGAATCGATGGGTCTCTCCTATGACAGCATAGACGGGATCCCCGCATCTCAGGATATCTCCTGGGGCTTTTCCGGATATGTTCCCGATATCATAGTGATAAACCTGGGCACAAACGATGACAGTTACTGCCAGGATGACGAGTCCAGACAGTCATGGTTTGCCACCGATTATGTAAAGTTCCTGAAAACAGTGAGAAAGCATAACCC
>JAEEKN010000111.1 GCA_016282435.1 Lachnospiraceae bacterium
GAAGAAGGATGGGATAATGTACTCGAAGAGGCGAAGAATGCCGGAATACCCGTGATACTTGTAGACAGGGATATCAGTACGGAAAAAGAAGGACTTACATCCTGTCTTATAGGTGCCGATTTTTATAAAGAAGGACAAATGGCCGGGGAATACCTTATCCGTAAAGCGGACAGCCTGAATCTTGAACATGTGAATATTGTCGAGATCACCGGAACAACGAATTCCACACCTATGCTTCAGCGACAGGCCGGGTTTATGGATGCGATAGCCGGTGATACGAGAATGAATGTGATCGAAAGTATTGATGGGGATTTCTTAAAAAGTCGCGGCGCCGAGAATATGAGATATCTTCTGGAAACATACGGAGGAAAAATCGATGCGGTATACTCTCATAATGATGAAATGACATTGGGGGCGCTTCCGGAGATAGAGAATGCAGGCTATAAACCCGGAAAAGATATGATAATAATCTCTATCGATGGCGGGCAGGAAGCTATCAATGTGTTAAAAGAGGGAAAGATCAACTGCGTGGTTGAATGTACACCGAAACTCGGAAATGTGCTTATGAAAACTGCCATTGATTTAAAATCAGGCGGAACCGTTCAAAAAACAATCCATCCCGAAGAACAGGTATTCAGTGATGAACAGGATACTTCGAAGATAGCACCGAGAGGATACTGATGTATGGAAAAAAGCCGGATAAAAAAAGAAAAAAGTATTCTCGGTCGAATTAATGACCTAAGCCATAAGCTGGTTTTTATGCTGGTGATCCCTATAGTAATAAGTATAGTTTTAATGCTTGTATATGCAGGAAAATACCATAATTCCATTGAAAGAATGGAGACCATCGCAGGATTAAAGACAACGGTGGTTTCGGATATACCGGGAAGTGCCTGGAATATCATCAGCGGACGTGAAGAATTTGAAAACAGTAATATATATGTAAAAATCCATGATGTTGAGAGTACAATAGAGGCTATAACCGAAAGCGCCGATCCTGAAAACCGCCTTTCACTGATAGTGGCCGGGCGTACTATGCTGACACTGGAAAACTACGTAGACCGCATAAAAGAAAATATCGCAGCCCGGGTCCCGGTAGTACAGAATGAAGCGATACTTGTTGAAGTCAGAGATGTAGCATCCCTGGTAGACAGCATGCTAAATGAATACATAGCTCAGGAAATCGAATCTACAGGAAAAATGAGCGGAAGCCTGCAGCTTGTCATTCTTCTTACCGCCATCGCGGAAGTGATAATTGTTGTGGTATCTTTGTGGGTCAGAAATAAATCCGTTAAGACTACCGCTCTTTTTGTCAGACAGCCTATAGAGAGACTCGAGGAAGTGGCGGAGAAACTGTCTGAAGGAACTCTTGATGCGAGACTGGCAGATACGGACGTAACTGAGCTCAGGAATCTCACCAAACAGGTCAATACCATGGCGAAGAAGCTGAAAAGCATGATGGAAAAAAGCGTTCTTGATGCGAGAAATCTGAGAAAGGCGGAACTGCGTACACTTCAGGCACAGATAAATCCCCATTTTTTATATAACACGCTTGACGCTATCATATGGAAGGCGGAAGCAGGTGAAAAAGACGAGGTCATACAGCTGACAAGTGCCTTAAGTGATTTCTTCCGTATCAGTCTTTCGTCAGGTGCGGACTGGATACCCATCAGGCAGGAAAAAAAGCATATCGAAGGTTATCTGAAGATTCAACAGACCAGATACAGAGATATCATGGATTATGAGATTGATATACCCGATTCGATAGGGGATTATTTTATTTTGAAACTTTTGGTTCAGCCACTGGTTGAAAATGCGCTTTATCACGGAATAAAAATAAAAAGAGGCGGCGGTACTATCAGGGTATCGGCAAAAGAAGAAGACGGAATGCTGGTTTTTACGGTGAAGGATACGGGGTGCGGAATGACATCCGAAGAACTGGCTTCACTTAACGACCGTATGAAAAAAGAGCAGCCGACAGTCAGTAAAAGCGGCGGCGGGTTCGGGCTTGTGAATGTGAATTTAAGAATCCGTCTGTATTATAATCAGACTGATGGATTGACAATTACAAGCGGACCGGAAGGAACCGAGGTAAGTTTTAGGGTTCCGTGCAGAAGAATGGGGGATATATTTGAAGATGAAAGTGTTTCTGGCTGATGACGAGATAGTTGTGAGAGAAGGTATACGCGAATCCTTTCCGTGGGATAAGACTCCGTATACATTGGTGGGTGAAGCGCCGGATGGCGAGATGGCACTTCCAATAATCAGGGATACAAATCCGGATATAGTCATTACAGATATCAGAATGCCGTTTATGGATGGTCTGGAACTCTGCCGTACACTTCGTGCCCAGATGCCTTGGATAGGCATTATAGTTTTGAGCGGATATGATGAATTTGAGTATGCACGTCAGTGTATACGTCTTGGAGTCAGGGAATATCTCTTAAAACCTATAAATGCCGAAAAACTTAAGGAAGTTCTCGATAAAGTGAGCGGAGAGATACTGGAGGAACGAAAAGCATTTGAACATGCGGCAAGTCTTAAGACACGTATGGAAAATGACGGCAAATTCCTCAAAGAAAAACTTATCGGGATGTTTTATAATGACGAATATACACCTGAAGATTCGGGAAAAGTAATACAACAGCTCAGCTCCATGGGATGCAATATTGAAGTTCCGTATTATGCCGTGATCGACGCTGCATTTTCACCTGAAAGAAGAGGACAGGAAGTGGCAGCGGAACTTGCTGCGCGAAGCGGGGGAATAGTTCATGCTTCCGCGAGCCGTACCGGTACCAGACTTCTCGTACTGGGAAATACCATGGAGGAGACTGAGGAACGCGCATATGCATTTGCCACATCGTTTGTACAGGAACTTGAACGTGTGGAATGCCGGCCTGTCAGAGTGGGTATAGGGGATATAGTGGATGAACCGGGGAAAATACTCAACAGTTTTAAGGCTGCCAGGCACATACGACACCTGATAGTTGAACGTACCGACGAACACTCCATCATCCTCGGAGTCAGAGAGATGGGGGAGGGAGAATCCGATAAAAAGGTTTCTTCTGTAATAAGCGACGCAAAACTGTATATGCTAAATCATTTCTCAAATCCCAATCTTATGCTTCAGGATGTAGCAAAGGAAATAGGTATGAGTAACAGCAGGTTTTCTACCGTATTTTCGCAGCAGAGCGGTCAGACCTTTACGGAATATCTGATGTCTCTCAGGCTTAATAAAGCGAAAGAACTCCTTCGGATGACGGATACAAAGAGCTCACAGATAGCCGGGGAGGTCGGATACAATGATTCACATTATTTCAGTTATATTTTTAAGAAAAATGTAGGTATTACTCCTTCGGAATACAGGACGCAATATCAAAATATACCGGAATAAAATAATTTTTAACATAAGTAAAATGAAAATTAACCGTTTTCATTTTACTTATTTTTTTATGTGATAAAATTCAACCAAGTCAAAATCATTATGGATTTACCTCTTGCAGTTGATGTGTTAGGATTTATGCAGTGAACGAAATAAAAGAAGTCGTTTACCGTAAACACATTCCGTCATATGACGGACATAATAAGGAGGAGAAACATAAATGAAAAGAACAGGAAGATTGTTATTGGTGGTTACACTTGTACTGAGCATGATGCTTTGTGCATGTTCGAAGGATTCCGGCGGATCGGGAAATACCGGTTCTGACGCAAACACAGGCAACAGTTCTTCAAGTGCAAAGATTAAGGTAGGCGTTGTAAACAACCCTCCTTCAGAGTCAGGTTACCGTGAGGCTAACGTTAAGGATATGGAGGCAGTTTTCTCAGCAGCTAACGGCTATGAGCTTAAGACAGCATACAGCCAGAAGAATGATGACCAGCTTCAGGCTGCTCAGGGATTCATCACAGAGGGCGTTGATTATCTTCTTATTTCTGCAGCAGAGACAACAGGCTGGGATGATGTATTAAAGAAGGCTAAGGAAGCCGGAATTAAGGTTTTCCTGTTTGACCGTATGCTTAATGTCAGTGAAGATCTTTATGAGGCAGCAGTTGTTTCAGACATGGCTAAAGAAGGCGAGACCGCAGTTAAGTGGTTATTGGATCAGAATCTTTCAGAATACAATGTAATCCATATCCAGGGTGCTATGGGTTCTGACGCACAGATCGGACGTACCGGTGCTCTTGATGAGCAGTTTGCTTCAAATAAAATGAACAAGGTAGCTCAGCAGACAGCTACATGGGATGAGGCAGAAGCAAAGAAAATCGTTGAGTCTGTTATCAACAGCAAAGCTTCTTTCAATGTAATCTACGCAGAGAACGATGGTATGGCAAAGGGTGCTGTTGCAGCTCTTGATGAAGCAGGTATTACTCATGGTGTTGACGGACAGGTTGTAGTTATGGGATTTGACTGCAATAAGTGGGCACTCAGAGAGCTCCTTGCAGGAAAGTGGAACTATGACGGACAGTGCAGTCCTTTCCAGGCACAGATTATCAGTGATATTATCCAGGGCAAGAGAACAGTTACAACAAAGACAATCATCAACGAGGAGAAGGGATTTGATGCAAAGTCTCTGACACAGGCAGATATTGATAACTATGGTTTAGGTGAATAATTCAAAAGCTGACTGAATTTGTGCAGCTGGGCTGTAGCTTCTAGCAGCTCAGCTGCTTGTTTTTAGGAGGAAAAAGGTATGAGCGATAATATCCTGCTTACGATGCGGCACATCGAAAAAAGATTTCCGGGCGTGCTGGCATTGAATGATGTGGATTTTACGTTAAGAAGGGGCGAAATTCATGCACTGATGGGTGAAAACGGTGCGGGGAAATCAACTTTGATAAAAATTCTTACCGGCGTATACGGTATGGACAGCGGTGAGGTGACTATAGAGGGGCAGCCTGTAAGTATTCATTCACCACAGGATGCACAGAACAACGGAATCAGTACGGTATATCAGGAAATCACGCTTTGCCCGAACCTTACGGTTGCTGAGAATATGTTTATAGGGCGTGAAGATTCGGCATGGATACGCCGTAAGGATTACGAAAAAAGAGCGGATGAAATATTGGAAAAACTGGGGATACCTACCAGGGGAGCCAAACAGTTGGGGCGCTGTTCTCTGGCTATACAGCAGATGGTAGCGATAGCCAGAGCAGTAGATATGAAATGTAAGGTTCTGATCCTTGATGAGCCTACTTCATCCCTTGATGACAAAGAAGTAAACATGTTATTTAAGCTCATGAGGGATCTAAAGGCACAGGGGGTAGGAATAATATTTGTTACTCATTTCTTAGAGCAGGTTTATGAGGTCAGCGACAGGATTACTGTATTAAGAAACGGAGAACTGGTAGGAGAATATCCTGTAGAAGAACTTCCTCAGGTACAGCTCGTTTCAAAGATGATGGGAAAGGATCTTGATGAACTGAGTTCATTTGGCGAATCCGGCGAAACAGTAAAAGAAAAGAATGAAGTCTTCTATGAAGCTGAATCGCTTTCCAGCAGCCAGGCTCTTCCTTTTGATTTTAAAATACATAAAGGAGAGGTTAACGGTTTTACAGGTTTGCTTGGTTCAGGACGAAGCGAAAGCGTTCGTGCGATATTCGGTGCGGATAAGGTGAATGGCGGTAAGGTAAAGATAAAGGGAGAGCAGGTAAAGATAACCCGTCCGATAGATGCCATGAAACATGGTATAGGATATCTGGCAGAGGACAGAAAGAGGGACGGTATTATAGCGGAACTCAGTGTGCGTGAAAATATCATACTTGCACTTCAGGTTATGAACGGGTTCTTTAAGCCGATCAGCAGGAGTGAATCGGAAGCTTTCGCAGATGAGTATATCAAGGTGTTACAGATAAAAACTGCGAGCAGGGAGACCCCGGTGGGGTCCTTGAGCGGAGGAAATCAGCAGAAGGTTATACTTGCAAGGTGGCTCCTTACACATCCCGATTATCTGATACTTGATGAGCCGACAAGAGGTATTGATGTCGGGACAAAACTTGAAATTCAGAAGCTGGTTTTAAAGCTTGCCGAAGATGGGGTGAGTGTTACCTTTATTTCTTCAGAAGTGGAAGAAATGCTTCGTACATGCAGCCGGCTTATCGTTATGCGTGACAGGCATATAGTGGGAGAACTTAAAGGAAACGATCTGAACCAGGCACAGGTTATGAAGACAATTGCAGGAGGTGAGGCTTGACCATGAAAACTAAATTCAAAAATCTTTTCAGTAATGGATTGGGCCAGCTTACTATCCCGATAATAGCTATTATCATCCTTGTGGTGTTTAACCTGATAAGGGATCCAAGCTTTTTCAGCATAGAGATTACTCAGAACAATGAAGGTAATAATGTGCTTGCAGGTAATCTTATAAGTATCATAAACGGTGCCAGTGAATTGGCAATACTTGCTATGGGCATGACACTAGTTACCGCAGCCTGCGGGGGACAGGATATAAGTGTCGGTGCGGCAGCAGCGATAGCGGGCAGTGCATTTGTAAAAATACTTAAATCAACGGACTCCATATCGGCAGGAACAGTTATCCTGGCTTTCCTGTTTGCATGTCTCGTTGCCATGATCTTTGGTGCATTTAACGGAACACTGGTAGCGGTGTTTAAGATCCAGCCCATGATAGCGACACTTATCCTGTATACCTGCGGACGTTCGATAGCATACTGGATAAACGGTGGAGCTACTCCTACGGTCAGCAGTTCGATAATCACGGCACTGGGAGGCTTCATTCCCGGAATACCGGTTCCTACTCCTGTGATTATAGTTATTGTTGTTGCTGTTATTTTTAAGCTGGTTTTCCGCTTTACATCACTGGAGCTTTTAACACAGTCCGTAGGAATTAACGGAAGTGCAGCAAGACTTAACGGTATCAATTCGACATTCATTAAACTCCTGTCATTTGTTATACTCGGACTTTGCGTGGCTGTAGCGGGCAGCATTGGCGTTAGCCGTCTTGGACTTATCAACCACGAGACACTTCTTCTCGATATAGAGATGGATACGATCCTTGCGGTTGCTATCGGCGGAAATAATCTGGGCGGCGGAAAGTTCAAGATAGGCGGAAGTATTATCGGTGCTTATGTTATCCAGATGCTTACCATCACTCTGTACGCCATGAAGGTATCCTCCACTGATGTTAAGGCATACAAGGCTATCGTAATAATTCTTCTGGTTGTTATCGGATCTCCTGTTGTAAAAGCCAAGGTTCAGAAGCTTATGGCTAAGCTTCGTCAGGATAAATCGAAAGTATCAGTGAAAGGAGCCGAATGATCATGAATAATATGAAATCATTAAGAAGAGAACCTTTATCGGATACAAAGCTCCTGATGACTATAACTATCAGCATATTCGTGGTCATGTATCTCATGGCTATAGGATTTCTGGGCGGGGGATTCCTGCATGCACAGCAGGTATTCGATATGCTGAATGATAACGCAAGTCTGATAATAGTTTCCTGTGGTCTGACCATTGTCATGATAGGCGGGGGAATAGATATCAGCGTCGGTGCAGTTACTTCTCTGGTAGTTATGAGCTGTGTGCTCTATCTGAATGATGGTGGTAACATATTTGTAGCCATATTGCTTGCGTTGGGAATAGGTCTGGCATTCGGCGTAGTGCAGGGATATCTTATCAGTTATCTGGAGATACAGCCTTTTATAGTAACACTGGCAGGTATGTTTTTTGCGAGAGGAATGACCACCATTCTATCGGTTAATCCCCAGAAGGTGACACATGAAGGATTTACAAGCCTTCGTGATGTAAAGATTGAAATCTCCTGGCTTGGCTATACTGCGAAAAACGGTAACCTTGTTCCTGCACGTATTGAACTTGGTGTAGTGATAGCACTTATCTGTGTGATAGTGGTATTCATTCTGTTAAAGTATATCCGACTGGGCCGTTCGTTCTATGCTATGGGCGGAAATCAGCAGAGTGCTCTGATGCTTGGTATAAATGTAAAAAGAACCAGGTTTTTAAGCTATGTGATATGCGGCCTCTTAAGCGGAATCTCAGGATTTGTGTTTATGATGCACACAGGAGCAGGTAATGCCACAAATGCGGCGGGCATGGAAATGAATGCCATAGCAGCCTCTATTATCGGAGGCACACTGCTTACTGGCGGTGTAGGTAATGTGGCAGGAACGTTTTTCGGTGTTATGACTCTTACTACTATAAAGAAGATAGTGGTTTCAAGCGGTCTGAACGATCCCTGGTGGCAGAATATCACGACCGGCGGAATGCTTTGCTTCTTTATTCTTCTTCAGAGTGTGGTTTTGGGACGCAGAAACGGTAAGAAAAGAGCATCATAATGATTGTCAGCATTTGAAGTTATTTGATGTACAATATTGGTTAGTGTGTGTGTTGATATAAATTAAAGGTGGAATATTGGTGAAAAGTACAAATATTCCGCCTTTTTTGTGCGAAAATGACAAAATTTAACAGGATAAAACAATTAAAAAATAATAAAAATAAAAAAAGGTATCGACATTTACAAAAAAGTGTGTATAATATATACTCGAAAGCAAATGGGCTGACCGGTAGCGGGTTTATCCTGCTGACCCGGGAGGTACTACATATAAAAGAAAAGGAGTATGTATTATGGCACTTGATTTAACAAAGTACGGCATTACCGGTACTACAGAAATCGTTTACAATCCTTCATACGAGGATCTGTACAAGGAAGAAATGAAGCCCGAACTTACCGGCTTCGATAAGGGCGTTGAGACAGAGCTTAAGGCTGTCAACGTTATGACAGGTATCTACACCGGTCGTTCACCTAAAGATAAGTCCATCGTTATGGATGCTAACTCAAAGGACACTGTTTGGTGGACATCTGATGAGTACAAGAATGATAACCATCCTA
>JAEEKN010000112.1 GCA_016282435.1 Lachnospiraceae bacterium
AGCTTCAGTGGCCGGTGTGATAATCGCCGGTCTCTGCATTTTCGGGCTGATCACCATAAATGATAAAAATTCCGAGATAGATGAGAAGACCAGGCAGATTGAAGCGGTAAGCTCTGAGCTGAATGAAAAAACAAAAGAACTTGATGAAAAGATAAAAAGCCTGGAATCTAAAGAATCCGAACTAAAAGATTCTTTAGAACAAAACAAGCTTATAACCGCCGAACGTGATAAACTTGTGGCTGAAGAAGAGGCGCGCCTACAGGCGGAACTTGATACCACTGCATCCGATGAAGCAGAGAAGGCAGCTATATCTTCGATGTTGATCTTACTTGCAAATTCTGAAGATCTGTTAGCAGAGATGGAAAACGTTAATTTTGAGGGCGATGATTTTCAGAAATTTGCGGCAGATCTTAATTCCTTATGCAAAAGACATGATGAACTGAAAAAAGAATTTGGCGGGATAAAAGGGCTCCCTGCAAATTTCACTGCAGCAGGAAGTGAAGTACTGGAACTGTCTTCGTCATATATTTCCGAAATCAGAGATCTGTATGACTTTCTGGTTGATTTTCAAAATTGCATTATATTACTTGGTCAGTACGGAGATGCTTTGGGTGACAGTTTTTCAAATGAGAACTGGAAAACAAAAAGCGTCAATATGATAGACAAGGTACTTGAAGCCGCGGATGCGGCCAGATGCCCGGCATATTTTGAATCTCCGTGGGGAAGGTGGAAGGATGCCATAGCTATGATCCATTCCTTCACCGGCCGGTTAAGCGAAGGCATGTATGCCCTTGATTATCTGAAAATGAGTTCCGCATACAATCTTATAAAGAGAGTTATGGCATCGGTTGACAGCCTGCCGAACGAGATGGCTGAGATTATCGGAGAAGGAGCTACAATGATCGAGAATCAGACCGAAAAAAAGGATCTGATAATTTCAGAGATAAAAGAAGCCGCAGAACTTGAATACGGAGAGCGTGCAGCATACAAATTCAAAAACTCCTATGAGGGTGTAACGGTTTTCAACTATAAAAACATTACCGACCTGTATCCTTCGCTTTATAACACCTATCACCATTTCGTATGTATTGAAGCGGCATGTATTTCGGGTACAAAGGATATCCTGGTTGAATGTGAGATACCGGGGCTTACCCAGAAGTTTGAACAGAAATATCATATTACCTCACATATCACACCCATATATGTAAAACCTGCGGCTGCAAAGGAGATAAAGAGCCTTGCAAACGCATGGGATTCAAGCATAAAAATCACCATTAAAGACCTTTCGGGGAATATCCTTGATTCCAAATCATTCCCCATACATATCCTGGGAGCAAATGATTTCAAATGGTATGACGATGAATTCGGTGTATGTACGAAGGACAATATTCTCTGCTTTATAGCACCCGAATCGGATGCAATTACCAATTTGAAGAGAAAAGCTATAGACGTGCTTGACGAAGTGACCGAAGGCAAGATGAATTTCTTCGCGGGTTATCAGGGACCGGTTTATTCCGAGCTTGTAGATACATTCCTTCAGGCGTCGTCCCTTATGATAGCGATGTCAGACATGGGAGTACGTTACAACATGGATCCCTTCTCGATAGACGGTGCCGACCAGCATATCATGTTCCCTCAGCAGGTAATAGATAATAAGAGCGGTCTGTGTATCGAGACATCGCTGGTTATAGCCAGTGCGCTTCAGAGTGCCGGAATGCACACATATCTGGTATTCCCTCCGGGACATGCGCAGGTAGCTGTTGAGATCTGGGAAGGTTCAGGACAGTATTTATTGATCGAGACCACGTCGCTGCCGTGTAAATGGGAGAATTATAAAGAATATCTGGCATGGCTGATGGCGGGAAGTTACAACAACGAAATAACCTGTCCTATAGCATATCTGAGCTCTGAGGAATGGAAAAACTATATAGAAAGCAGGGACGTATATCTGGTTGACTGCAGTGACGGAAAATTGCTGGGACTTACGCCTTTTGCGTATTAATTAAGATTACGGACGGAAAATTGAGTAGATGGGGAACTGCTATGAAAAACAAAAAGGCTTTATCGCGTATTTGGGGATTTTTGATGATTGTTGGTATTTTAGCCATGGGTTTGTTAATAAAGCCATGGGATACCGCCGGAGCCAAAGAAACGGAGATTGACAGAACTAAAGGCAGATACGTCAAAAACGCGGACGGAATCTGGCGGCTGTCAGAAGATGATATCTTAAAAAAGTTCTTTAAGAATGTAAAGCGTGACATAAAATATTCCGCATACACACTTACCATGAACGATGCCAGCATTGAGTTCAACAGGATCGGAAGGGACCTTATGAAAATGGTCGGAAAAGCCGATGATACTCTGGAAAAGGAACTCGGATGCAATGCGGTATGTATGTTTTTGGGCGACCTTATGTGCCTAAAGGGGCAGCAGTATGCGGCAGAAGTAAAAGGCGGATATGATTTCTGGCCCTCATACTCATACGTTGCAAAGCAGTTTGCGACCGCTGATTTAGTATGCGGTAATCTGGAAACCCTGCTGTCGGAGTCAAATCCCGTGACCAAAGTTCAGGTAAATGCCGCAAACGGTCAGCCGCAGTGCAACGGGCCGCTTGTTTATCTTGATGCCCTGAGGCGTGCCGGGATCGATATGGTGGTTACTGCCAATAACCACACCTGTGACTGGGGTGCCGTAGGCATAAAGGAAACCAAGACCCATCTTGACGAATACGGATTTGCAAACGTAGGAACACATTACAACGAAAAGGATGAGAACAAAGCCGGAGAGCGTTTTTCGATTTTCGAAGTAAACGGTATAAAGGTGGCTGTTCTTTCATATACCCACCTTATAAACCAGAGGGGGTATCTGTCATCATCTGAGATGAGTACCATGGTACACTGTTTTGACAGGAAAGTCGCAAAACAGGATATTGAAGATGCAAAAGCAAAAGGCGCTGAGTTTGTCGTAGTATACTGCCACTGGGGCATAGAGAATACGGAAACATTAAACTCTGCGCAGACGGAAGATTCCAAATTCCTGGCCGAGGCGGGAGCTGACCTTATCATCGGATCGCATCCCCACTGCCTGCAGAGCTGTAAATACATAAAGACCGAGAGCGGGAAAAAAGTTCTCTGCATGTTCTCCATGGGTAATTTCGTATCCAGTATGGCACGTGACATAAATAACGATACCATCATCCTCAGAGTGGAACTCAAGAAGTCATTTTCAAAGAATAAAGAGACCGTAAAGATGACTGATGCCTCATTCATACCCTGCAGGGTATGCACCAAGGACGGACACAGCATGGTGGTTGTTCCGACGAATAAAAAGCTTAACGGAGGTTATACCTCGGACGTATTGAGCGGCGCGGACAAAAGGATCAAAAAGATAATGAACGGCGTGATAGACGAATATACGGGCTGATCCCGGATCCCAAAAGTGCAATAAATGAATAAAACAAGGCTATATTATCATTCAAAATAATCGGGGCGTATGCTATAATAAAACTGAAGAATACCGCGGCGTGTTCCGGAAGCGGGCAAAAAGCTTAAGCCTAAAATCCGGACGAAGCGGAATAAGAAAAAAGGAGAAAGCGTATGAAAATTAAGGCGGACAGCAAAGCAAAGGTTAGTTTTAACAATCATGTGGATTACTGTATCGGAACAGGGCGAATGGGGTTAGCTCTGACGAAGGAATACTATGAGGAACTTAAACTCACACAGGAAGAGATAGGTTTTTCACATATCAGAGGCCATGGCCTTTTTACCGATGACATGGCTATTTACCATGAATATGAGATAGACGGCAAAAAAATCATAGAGTACAACTATACATATCTCGACAGAGTACTTGATATGTATCAGAGCCTCGGTCTTGCACCTTTCTTTGAACTCGGCTTTATGCCCAAAAAGATGGCAAGCGGCGAACAGGCTATATTCTACTGGAAGGGCAATACTACACCTCCCAAGGATTACAAGGACTGGGCGGATATGGTATCTGCTATGCTTAAGCACTGCGTAGACAGGTACGGAGAGCAGGTATATGACTGGCCCATCGAAGTATGGAATGAGCCCAACCTTCCCGGATTCTGGAAAGACGCAGACATGAATGAATACTTTAAGCTCTTTGAAGTATCATATAAGGCAGTAAAAAAGGTCAGCAAAAAATTCAAAGTGGGCGGACCTGCCGTATGCGGCATAAGGGATGAATTCTGGATCAGGAGTTTCCTGGATTTCTGCGTAAAGAAAAAGCTTAAACCTGATTTTGTTACCAGACATCACTATACTACCGAGATGCCCGAACGTGACAGACATTACGGCTACCAGAGACTCTCGGATCCCGAGATGGGATTTGCGAACCTCAAGACCAGCCGTGACGCCATAGACTCATATCCTGAGTTCAAGGGACTTCCGATACATATCACCGAGTTTAATACATCATATATACCGAACAATCCTATACATGACACGAATATCAACGCCGCATATATGGCTCAGCAGCTTTCACGTTTGGGAGACGTAAACGAATCATACTCCTACTGGACATTCGGAGATGTATTTGAGGAGATGGGAGTACCGTTTTCACAGTTCCACGGCGGATTCGGACTTGTTGCACATCACTGTATACCGAAGCCCACATTCTGGACTTTTGCATTCTTTAAGAAGTTGAAGAAGTTTGGTGAAAAATGCATATATAAGGATGACACCACAGTTTTGGTTGCTGACGGCAAGGGAGGATACGCAGGCGTGATCTGGAATATGTCTGCAAAAGATACTGACGCAGAGGTCACTGTAGAGCTTGACGCAAAACTTAAAGCTGACGTTAAAAACGGCGGAAAATATACGGTACTGTCTGAACTCGTAGATGAAAAGGTATGTAATCCGTTAAAGATCTGGCACGATCTCGGAGAACCCAGATATCCTTCGGACGCTCAGGTAGATATCATAAAGAAGGGCTCAAAGCCTTTGTCAGCCAGCAGTGTCGTAGAAGCAAAAGCAGGAAAGCTTACAATCAACTTCAAACTCGGAGCATACGGTATCTTATTCTTTACCGTTAATCCTTTGGAATTTGAAGGAGACGCAGGATATAACTATGAGAAAATAGAAAAAGTATCATGCGCGGATTTAAAGAAATTCGGAAAGAAAACCGCGACAGGTAAGACAGAGGCAAAAAAGACCGCAGCAAAAAAGAGCGCGGCTAAGAAATAAACGGTAAACTATACCGGAATATATGTTTTAGGAGGAAGAAATGGCCAGGAAAGAAGAAACAAACGTCCCGGAGCAGAAGCCCGAGGAGGAGCTCTCGTACGCAGAGATACTCCGCAGAAGGGAGGATGAGGACAGATATCTTGCCGAGCAGAGAATGAACGAGGGGCAGAAAACAGGATGCCTCGGAGTATCTGCATCATTTTTGGTAGGAACATTCTGTATACTGTTCCTTATCACGGGATTGGGATTCTTCGGATACGGAATCTACTGCTTCATCAGCGGTGAATACGACGTATCGAAGAGAGTGATCATGGTGGTGGTAGGAGTTCTGGTTACCGTTGCCTCGATATTTGTCTGGAGAATATTCCATCGTAATCTGCATAATGATGAATGAAAACAATAGAGGAAACTGACAGATTTATACCCGGAGAGTAAGTTAAGGAAACTGCTGCGATGGAATCGCAGTAAAAGAGGAGGAAGATATGGAATCATATAAGAAGGAATTTATCGAATTTATGGTGGACTCTGAAGTCCTGAAGTTTGGAGAATTTACATTAAAGAGCGGAAGAAAATCACCCTTCTTCATGAATGCGGGAGCATATGTTACGGGCTCTCAGTTGAAGAAGCTGGGAGAGTATTATGCAAAAGCCATTCATGACAATTTCGGGGATGATTTTGATGTACTCTTCGGACCCGCATACAAGGGAATCCCGCTGAGCGTAGCTACTGTTATCGCATTCAGTGAACTTTACGGAAAAGAGATCAGATACTGCTCTAACCGTAAGGAAGTAAAGGATCACGGCGATGTAGGCATTCTCCTGGGAAGCAAGATAAAGGACGGTGACAAAGTAGTCATCATCGAGGATGTTACTACATCCGGCAAGTCCATCGAAGAGACCTTCCCTATCATTGAGGCACAGGGTAATGTTACAATAAAAGGACTCATGGTATCCCTGAACCGTATGGAAAAGGGACTTGAGACCGACAAGAGCGCACTTGACGAGATAAAGGCAAAATACGGATTTGACGCAAAAGCCATCGTTACCATGGAAGAAGTTGTAGAATGCCTGTATAACAAGGAAGTGCTCGGAAAGGTTATCATCGACGACAAGATAAAAGCAGCCATCGATGAGTATTATAAAGTATACGGATGTAAATAAACCGCGAAAGGAGCCCGCTATATGACAAATGAAGAAAAGCTTGACGAATTCTTAAAGATGGTAGAAGGAAGCAACAACATTGTGTTTTTCGGTGGAGCAGGAGTATCGACCGAGAGCGGGATCCCTGACTTCAGAAGTATTGACGGATTATATAATCAGCAGTACGATTATCCTCCGGAGGAGATTATCAGCCATTCGTTTTTTATGAGGGACCCCGAGGAGTTTTACCGTTTTTACAGAAAAAAAATCCTGCTGGACGGGATAGAGCCCAACATAACTCATAGGAAGCTCGCCGAACTTGAGAAAAAAGGAAAGCTTAAGGCTATAGTAACCCAGAATATAGACGGACTTCACCAGAAAGCGGGAAGCGAGACCGTATTCGAGGTTCACGGAACCGTAGCCAGGAATTTTTGTATGAAATGCCGGAAGTTTTTTACTGATGAAGATATCATAAAACTGATAGATGCGGATTGTGAGAAACGTTTGGCCGAAGGACAGAATGTTGACGGAAAGCTCAAAAACGGAAAAAGGCGTTACGGACTGCCCATATGTCCCGAATGCGGAGGGCTCATAAAACCGGATGTCGTTCTTTACGAAGAAGGACTTGATGATACCACATGGTCAAACGCATGTTATTACATCAGTCAGGCAGATATGCTGATAGTGGGCGGAACATCGCTCGTGGTGTATCCGGCAGCAGGTCTTATCAACTACTATAAAGGCAAAAAGCTGGTACTTATAAACAAATCTTCAACCCCGTATGACTCATCAGCCAATCTGGTGCTGAACATGGGCCTGGGTGAAGTCTTTAGCAAAGTTTAAGAAACAAAGGAGACGGGCATGAAAGGACTTTATAAATATTTGAGAAATTATAAAAAAGAGTG
>JAEEKN010000113.1 GCA_016282435.1 Lachnospiraceae bacterium
CATTTGGATATCTAGGAAGCAAAAGAAAACACTATATGTATGAAGTGCTGCCGATGAATAGAACCAGTATGTTCTTTACACGATTTTTACTGGGATTTATAGTTATGAGCATACCCAGTGTCATCATATACGTAGTAGAAATCATCCAGGTGTCGGCTAAAACGGGGCATTCTCTAATAGGACCGCTATCGGCGTGGCTCCTGATAAATACCGCACAAAATCTGTTCTGGCTTGCATTTGGAACACTTTTCATGGTCATAAGCGGAAGAAAACTGATGGCAGGAATACTGTATGCGGCATTTTCCGTAGTAGGTTTGGCTTTTGAATATACGCTGGCTATATTTAATTCCATAATGTTCATAGGATACGGAAGTTCGTTATCGGATGCAGATGTATTCCATATCGGGATTTTGTCTCCCATAGAGTACATGTTCACATGTGGTATGGGTATTCGACAGAGGGAATATGTAGGACTTGAAGGATATTTCGGAGTAATAAATCTGTTAACTGTGTTCATAGCGGCTATAGTACTCATCGTTTTAGGTTTTATTCTGTATAAAAAGAGAAGAGCGGAACGAACCGATGACAATATAGTATTTAACGGAGCAAAAACAGTATGTGCAGTGATATTCACCGTTGTATTTGCAGTAGAAGGAATGCTGGTACTGCTAGGGCTATTCATATACAGAAGTGAAGGAATATCTCATTTTGCCGGGATCAGGATGGTAATAGTCTTATTGATCATCTGTCTTTCGATAGCCGGATATCTTATAGCTTGCATGATCATAGAGAAAAAGCTGAAAGTATTTAAAAAGAAGTATCTGGTAAAAGCATGTATCATTTCTGCTGTTTTGACACTGTTTACAGTTCTTTATATTCATGATGTATTCGGTATAGAGAAAAAAGTGCCTGAAACAGAAGACCTCGCTGCGGCATGGGTATCGGGACAGCAGATTGTGGCAAAGACCGCGCATAATTATAACTATGAAGACACCTATTCGACTGAGGAGGAACTTAAAGCGATAACAGGGCTTCACCAGATAATAGTCGACAATATGGATGAGCTGATCGAGGTATATGATTCCATAGATTGGAGCATTTATATCAGAGATACTTCAGACTACAGCAATTATGATGTTTATCATCAAAAAGTTTATCCGGTGGATTCTTGCAGGATTTATATAGACTATATCCTCAAGAACGGAAGGGATTATTACAAAAACTACTATATAAAGCCCGAAGGACCGTTGTTTGAGAAGATAAAAGCATATGTAAACCAATATCCGGATATTTTTCAAAAGGGAAAAATGAACGGAAGCTATTATTTTGAATGATTTTTAATAAGATAATTCAGTGTATTGTTATGTTATTGAGGAAACGCTGAAGGCGGTTTTGAAATGACATTAACGGGAGATAACCCAAAAAGTTTGGATACATTGAAGTGCCGATGGTAAAAAATGTCGGCACTTCAATCTTTTTTAAAAGATGTATTGAAATCTTTAAAATATTGGAGTATAATACAAAATTAGGTAAATATGTTTTCGAAAACCATAGGAAGGATGAACGTGTTATGAAGAAGAACGGTATATCTCTTAAAACACTTAATATAATCATGCTGGTACTGGCACTATTTTTCGGTATCGGCCTTATAGTAGCTGTTAACAGATCCAGAAGTGTATTTAATGACAATCAGGAGTTTACAGACCAGTATCTGGAGTGGAGACAGGGATCTTACGATCTTCAGATGGCTTCGGACTATCTGACCGAGCAGATGAGAAACTTCACCGTTACCGGCGATAAGACATATCTTGATAACTACTTTACAGAAGCAAATGTGACATGCAGGCGTGAACATGCTCTTCAGGTATTAGGTCAGGGACATGCTAGATCATCATCGTATATCAACCTTTCCGCAGCTATGGAAGAGTCTGTAAGCCTGATGAAGAGAGAGTATTATGCAGCGAGACTGACTGTTATGGCATATGGATATGATATTACTACTTATCCAAAGGAAATACAGGATGTAAAGCTGATGGAGCCTGACCTTAGCCTTGATGCAGAAGCTATGAAGGAACTTGCAAGACAGATGATGCACGGCGAGGAGTACAACAAGAGAAAAGAGGTTATCTCCACACATATGCAGAACTGTCTGGCAGAACTTGATGTCGAGATGGAGAAAAAGCAGGCAGATTATTCTTCAAGCCTGGCAAATCAGCTGTTTTTCGAACATGCACTGGCTATATGTATCATAGTATTGTTGCTTGCGATAGTACTTTATACATATAATCTCGTAATACTTCCTCTGAGGAATTCTGTATCACTTATACGTGACGATGAGGATCTGCCTATAAGCGGTGCATATGAGATCAGATTCCTGGCTAAAACATACAATATGATCCATCATAACAATATGCGTAGCAAAGAGAAGCTCACATATGAAGCTACTCACGACAAGTTGACAGGTATGTACAACCGCAGGGGTTATGATTTCCTGATGGAGAATATCGATCTGGAGACTTCGGCATTGATACTTCTCGATATCGACAAGTTCAAAGGTATAAACGATACTTATGGTCATGATACGGGAGACAGAATACTGAAGAGAGTAGCGGATACAATATTTGCAAACTTCCGTGTAAATGATTATATATGCAGGATTGGCGGCGACGAGATGGCAATTCTCATGGCACAATGTGATGCTTCGGTATCTCCGCTTCTCGATGCAAAGATAAAGAAGATAAACAAAACTTTAAGTATTAAGCAGGACAAGGATCCTGTAGTATCAGTGAGTGTAGGTATAGCATTCGGAGAAAAGGGAATCAGCGCTGAGACATTGTTTAAGAGAGCGGATACCTGTCTGTATGAAGTAAAGGATGGGGAAAAAGATGAGGTTTCATTCTTTAAGAACGAGAAGAAAAAGAGACCGGAACCTAAGATTTAAAGCATCGTTTTCACGATGACATTGAATAAGTGTGTAAGAATTGCCCGGTGGGACTTACGATTTGGTCTCACCGGGTTTTGGGTGTGGAAGGAAATGTACAAATGGATGGAATAATAAACGTTTATAAAGAAAAAGGATATACATCACACGATGTGGTAGCCAGACTCCGCGGGATAACCGGTGAGAGGCATATAGGTCATACCGGAACTCTGGATCCGGCTGCTGCAGGAGTGCTTCCGATGTGTCTCGGAACAGCTACAAAGGCGTGTGAACTGCTGACTGACAAGGGCAAGGAGTATGAGACGGTGCTTCTGCTCGGGATAGAGACAAATACGGAGGATGCCACTGGTGAGATAGTATCCGTGGGTGACGTGACCGTAATAACAGATGATATGATAATGGAAGCCGTGAAGTCATTCGAGGGTGATATAGAACAGATTCCTCCGATGTTCTCGGCTACCAGGATCAACGGTATGCGTTCATACGATCTCGCACGTCAGGGCGTTAGTATAGACAGGTCTGCTAAAAAAATACATATAGAATCCATAGATATTATATCGGATATCACGAGATGTCTGCTGTCAGAAAAGGAGAAGTTTAAGCCTTCGGAGGATTCGATGCTCGCAAAGTTTGTTGAGGAGCCTGATCCGGAAGAAGGCCGGTGGCATTGGGAGAACAACGATATCCGTAAAGATGAGAACAAGGATATATCAGTCATCAGACTTGCTCTTAGGATATCATGCGAGAAGGGAACATATATCAGAACTATCTGTGCGGATATAGGTAAAAAGCTGGGATGCGGCGGATGTATGGAGAGACTGCTCAGAACCAGGTCCGGTGAGTTTTCTATCGCGGAGAGCCACAGTCTGGCTGAACTGGAAGAGATATTTAACAAAACAAAAAATTCATGTAAGGATGAGACGGTAGAATACTTAACAGAATGTGTACCTGAAAATAGTGGCAAATGTGAAAATGAAAGTGATGAATTTGATGCTGTACAGAATAGTCATATAAAAATGCCAACGGATGTCTTAATATCGGCTGACAGATGTTTTATGGAGTATCCCGCACTGCACTGTAAGGAAAAGTATGACAGTGTACTGAATAATGGGAATCTTATGCGCATGCGACATTTTAAGGAATATATCGAAGTACCGGATGCCGTGAACAGAGTATATGACAGCAAAAATGAGTTTAAGGCGTTGTATGAGTGGGTGGAGACACGGAAACTCTATAAACCGGTAAAGGTATTTATAAGTATTAAGGAATGAACAGCATGGTTTGATATGACAGGATAGGAAGTGTACAGATTTGGATATCATAGTCGGTAAAGAATTTAAACTGAATAATACCTGTGTGACGATAGGTAAGTTTGACGGTATCCATATCGGACACAGGAAAATATTGGATACAGTACTGGATCTAAGTAAACAATACGAATATGTAAGTACGGTGTTTACGTTTGATTTCTCTTATTTTAGTCGAGATGATGAAAAACGCCTGAATACGCATGAAGAAAAGATAAAGCTTTTAAGCGATATGGGCATAGAAAGATGTATTGACTATCCTTTTGATGAAGAGACGAAGAATGAGAGCCCTGAAGAGTTTGCAGGAAAAATCCTGAAGGATAAACTGGATACAAAGGCTGTTGTGGTCGGTGATAACTTCAGATTCGGAAGAGGCGCTGCAGGGGATACATCAACCTTGGAGGAACTTGGAACTAAATATGGTTTTAAGGTATACGTGATTCCAATGGTAGAATATGAAGGCAGTCAGGTGAGCAGCACCAGGATCAGGGATGAACTGAAAGCCGGTCATACGGCGGAAGCAAAACATATGCTGTCAGAATTTTATTAATTTTACTAAATAATTTACATTGAATATCAGGTTTTCTTATGTTAAACTGTTATTAAGTTATTTTGATCATGATTTTTACAGGAGGAGACCATGGATATCAAAAAGTATATCAATAGTGAATGTGAATTATTGGAAATGTACGAATATTTCCTGTCATTGGGGTACAGTGATAAGGCTGCAACAGTTATGGCATTTCTAAAATACGGGGATCATCTCACCGCGTGCTTTGTTCGTTTATTCCCGAAGGAAAGCATACTGGACAGAATATATGACTATTTCCTGGAATGCCCTGACGGTTCTCCGCAGACGATTATCAGAAAATACATAGAAGAAAAATATGACGATCTGCCCGATGAATATAAAAAGTACATATTTGTCAGGGGAAAAAGCAACATAAGTCCCAGTGCTAACGTAAACATGATGGGCGCAGGAGCTATGCCTCAGTCTATGATGACCGGCGGTGCGATGATGGGAATGGCAGCTTCGCCTATGATGGGTGGAGCTATGATGAGTATGAGTATGGCTCAGCCCATGGCAGCAAGTGTTCAGATGCGTGGTAATTCTTCGGGCATGACGGGGTTACCGGCTCCCGGCTTTATACAGCCCAAAGCTCCTGTTATAGATCCTGAGAAGCTCGCGTATGATTCATATGAACAGATAGAGGAGAAGGATGCAAAGTCAGTTTTGACTGCACCTACATCTACATTCAGAATGACGACTTCTACCGCATCAGTAGGCATTATGCTGAATCAGGTACGTTCTGGCAGAAACATGAGCATGTCACAGGTCAGAATAGAAGAACTTCTGAACTACTTTGATTATAAGACAGATGAAAGTAAGAAAGCAGACAAGGCCAGATTCCACATCACTACCGAACTTATGGACAAGAGTGAGGACAGAAAACTTCTATATATAAATGTAGAAGCGGATGATACTCCGAAGGAGCACCAGAATATCGTGCTTCTGATAGATACTTCGGGAAGTATGGGCTCGAGGCAGAATGTTACATTTGCTACCATAGCCACAGTAGTTTCAAAACTAAAAGTAGAGGATGCCCTGAGCCTCATAACATACAGTGATATCGACCATACCATACTTGAAAATCATATAGTAAAGGGACAGGGAGATAAGGAAGACCTAATAGGAGAGATAGTGGGCATCATAATCGAGGGATGTACCGACGGGTCTGCAGGTATTGAGACCGCATACAAGCTCGGTGAAAAGACATACAGGGACGGCTGGAGCAACCAGGTGATCCTCATGACGGACGGAGATCTGAACTTCGGAATCACTTCAAAGGATGGATTGAAGGGTCTGATAGAAGAAAAGAAGAAGACCGGAATGTTCCTCTCTGTTATCGGAACAGGTCTGTACAACTATCAGGATGACAAACTGGAGGTTTTAAGCAAACACGGAAACGGTACGTATGTCGTAGTGAATGAACTCTCAGATGTAAAAGAAAGTGTGGACAAAAAATACGTGAGCCTCACGAATATCATAGCAAAAGATGTGAAAGCCCAGGTCGAATTTAATCCGAAGTATGTAAAGAAGTACAGGCTGCTCGGATATGAGAACAGGTC
>JAEEKN010000114.1 GCA_016282435.1 Lachnospiraceae bacterium
AAACAGAAGATATCCCCCACCTCTTAGCGTAGCGAAGGTGGGGGGAGATCTTCGTTTCAGGCGGGGTTCAAGCCCCGACTGAAATGAGATGCGAAGCATCGTTTTGTTACCGAGGAAACGCTGAAGGCGTTGTCGAGGTCACGTTGACGAATATAAAAAAGAAATAGTTAGGAGACTTAAAAACAAATGATACAAGCAGTAAACGTAACCCTGAGGCTTGGCAAACGAGCACTTTTTGAGGATGTAAACATAAAATTCACCGAAGGCAACTGTTACGGCCTCATAGGTGCAAACGGAGCCGGAAAATCCACTTTCCTGAAAGTTCTTACAGGGGAGATAGAACCCACCAAGGGCGAAGTGGTTATGACTCCAGGACAGCGTCTTTCCTTCTTAAAGCAGGATCACTTCCAGTATGATGCATATCCTGTTCTCGATACCGTTATCATGGGCAACCAGAGACTGTATGACATCATGAAAGAAAAAGAAGCTATCTATGCAAAAGAAGATTTTACTGATGAGGACGGTATCAAGGCCAGTGAACTTGAAGGCGAATTTGCGTCCATGAACGGCTGGGAGGCGGAGTCAGATGCCGCACAGCTCCTTAACGGTTTGGGAGTAGAAACAGAGTACCACTCAAAAATGATGAGTGAACTGAACGGTCCTCTGAAGGTAAAGGTACTGCTTGCACAGGCACTTTTCGGAAATCCTGATATACTGCTTCTTGACGAGCCTACAAACCATTTGGACCTCGAAGCTATCAGATGGCTCGATGAATTCCTGATCAACTTTGACAACACAGTCATAGTAGTATCCCATGACCGTTACTTCCTGAACAAGGTATGCACACAGATCGCGGATATTGATTATCAGAAGATACAGCTCTATGCCGGCAACTATGATTTCTGGTATGAGTCCAGCCAGCTGATGATCAAGCAGATGAAGGAAGCAAACAAGAAGAAGGAAGAAAAGATAAAAGAACTCCAGGAGTTCATCCAGCGATTCTCTGCAAACGCATCAAAATCAAAGCAGGCTACTTCACGTAAGAGAGCTCTGGAGAAAATCGAGCTTGACGATATAAAGCCTTCAAGCAGAAAATATCCGTATATCGATTTCAGACCCAACAGGGATATCGGAAATGAAGTACTTACGGTTACGAACCTTTCAAAGACCATAGACGGAGTAAAGATACTCGATAACATTTCATTCGTTATGGGACATGATGATAAAATAGCTTTTGTAGGTTCGAATACTTTAGCGGCCACTACACTGTTTAAGATACTGATGGAAGAGATGGAACCCGACTCGGGTTCGTTCAAGTGGGGCGTTACCACACAGAGGTCGTACTTCCCCAAGGATAACACAGAGGAATTCAAGGGCTCCGAGACCATAGTCGATCACCTGATGCCCTTCTCACCCGTGGATGACCAGCAGTATGTCAGAGGCTTCCTTGGCAGAATGCTTTTTGCAGGTGAAGACGGAGTAAAGAAAGTAAATGTTCTTTCGGGAGGTGAGAGGGTACGTGTTATGCTCTCCAAGATGATGATCCTGGGATCGAATGTACTTATCATGGATGAGCCTACAAACCACCTCGACATGGAATCCATCACGGCTCTCAACAACGGACTTATAAAATTCCCCGGTGTATGCCTGTTTACAGCGCTTGACCACCAGTTCATACAGACCATAGCCAACCGTATCATGGAGATCACTCCAGACGGTCAGCTGATAGATAAAATATCCACTTACGACGATTATCTGGAGAATGACGAGATGGCCAGACGTCGTCAGGTACTTAGCGTAAACAACGAGGATGAAGATTAACGGGAAAGACAACACATGGACAGCAGCATTTCATTAGGTGTCACATTAAGAGACGGTAGATTATCGGCCTCCTGTTCAGGGGAAGGATGTGACTGGATAAAAATCCTTTATAGGGAAAAAGGCAGCGCATGGCATGAACATAAGCTTGAAGCCGACCCTCTTTATCCATCGATATTTTCCGGTTCTTTTAGTGCCGACAGTCAAAAACAGTATGAATATATTTTCGAAAGCGACAAGGGGTATTTCCTCGACGATCATGCCGCACTCACTGTGAGTCCGGCACGTTACGGGAAACTCGGAGAGCTCGAAAAACAGGCGGGTATTATGGAAAGAAATATCTTTTCGGATACCCTTAATAAAGTGTGCTCTGTAGAGAATGAGGTTTTTGACTGGAAGAAGGACAGACGTCCTTTTGTAAAAGCAAGTGACATGATAGCGTATAAGCTCCATGTGAGAGGATTTACCATACATGAATCCTCAAAGATAAAACATCCCGGTACCTACAAGGGAGTATGTGAGAAAATTCCTTATCTTAAGAGCCTGGGAATCACGACAGTTATCCTTCAGCCGTGTTACGAGTTCAATGAGCTGATGGATTTCCATATAAATATCGGTACCTCACCGTCGGAGGATATCCAGCGGTCCAGAGTGTTCAGTCAGCCCGCAGAGACCATTCCGGGATCGAGACTCAATTTCTGGGGATACGGAGCACAGGGACTGTATTTTGCTCCCAAAGCAGCATATGCTGCCGAACCCGAACGGGCAGTCAGGGAATTTAAAAACATGGTAAGAAGCCTTCATACTGCAGGTATGGAGGTTATCATGGAGATAGATTACGAACGAAGCATGAGCGACAGTTTCATTCTTGAAAACCTCAGATTCTGGGCACTCGAATACCACATAGACGGTTTCAGAATGAATACCGAAAGAATATCGACACGCCTTATTTCTACCGATGTAGTACTTAGAAATATTAAGCTTTTCTGTCGCAACTTTAACGATGACTATCAGGGACGTGACAGAGTCAGGGACAGGATATTCATATCGAATGACGGTTTTCAGGACTGCATCAGGCGTTTCTTAAAGGGCGATGAAGGACAGCTTCTCCATGCAGCCAACTTACTTAAGGAAAACGGCGGAAGATACGGCAAGATAAATTATGTAGCCGACCATGACGGTTTTACCCTGAATGACGCATTCAGCTATGACGAACGTCACAATGAAGCAAACGGCGAAGGCAACCGCGACGGCAGGGAGGCGAACTACAGCTGGAACTGCGGAGCCGAGGGGCCTACAAAGAAGCACAAGGTACTGGACCTTCGTAACAGGATGATAAAAAATGCACTGGTCCTTCTGTTTTTAAGTCAGGGCATCCCCATGATCTGTGCCGGTGACGAATTCGGCAATACACATGAAGGAAATAACAACCCGTATTGCTGCGATAATGAGCAGGGATGGGTCATCTGGAACAAGACCAAGCGCGCTACGGATATAAAGACATTTGTAATGAAGCTTATCAGCTTAAGAAAAGAACATCCCGTATTCAGGAATGATAAGGCATTATCAGGAAATGACTTTGAATTTACCGGATGTCCCGATGTATCGTTCCATGGTACCAAAGCGTGGTATCCCGATTTCGGGTACTATTCCAGAACTCTCGGGGTATTGCTTAACGGAGCATATGCCGATGCGGATATAGATTCCGACGTATTTGAAAAAACGGAACCTGTAAACGACTCTGTAGAAAAAGAAGAAGCGGGGATCATCAGAAAAGGCAAGGACTTAAGTTTCCTCCTTCTTATAAATACACACTGGGAGGCACATGAATTCAGCCTTCCCGTAATCACAGGATATGAATGGGATTTCGTATTCTCAACACATCCCATGGTAAAAAGCGGCATAAGGGTAGGACGTGAGCAGAAGGAGCTTATACTTCCCCGAACCATATGCCTGTATACATTAAAGAAACAGGTAAAGGTTCATCCGGATCCTGCTGAAAGCTCAGCAGACGACAAAGAGGACATTACTCCGGAGAACACGGAAAATGTCTCTTTGGAAAAAGTCATGAAACAGATAAAGCCCGAAGATCTGGTAGAGATCACTCAGAACTACTCGCGCTCAATATTTGAGGATGAGGATGATGCAGGCCCGGAAGCAGAGGATGAGGTTGAGACCGAGCCTTCGGAATCCGATGAGGCTGAGAAGCCGGGCCGTGGAATACGTCCCGATCTTGATGACGAGGAGAGTGCATGAAAGCAGCTCTTTCACATGATCTGTTTCAGGTAGAAACCGGACAGACGCCGGGATATGGCGGTTCGCAAAGCTTATACGAGAACACAAAAGAACGGGCCAGCGGATGCGGGATAGCAGCAGCAGCCTCGGTCATTCTCTATATGGAAGCTTTGGAATCCGGGATATTCACCGTTTCAAAAGAGAGGTTTCTGGAAAAAAGCGGTGAACTCAAGAAGTATATGCCCATTATCCCGAGGCTCGGGGTCAATTCATTTGTCCTTGCATACGGACTTAGCAGATATTTTAAGAGTCACCGTTTGCCATTTCGAGCACACTGGAAATGTACCGCTTTCCGAAAATGGAAAGCAGTGGAAAAGATGTTAAGAAATGACATACCGGTGATTTTGGCTATAGGACTGAATTTCCCGAAGGTATGGGGAAAAAGAGAAGTGAACCTGTATGTAAAAGATGCGGACTCCGGGAAAAAAGGTGAAGCAACACTTAGGAAGGATTATTCCGTATGCGGGCATTTCGTAGTGATAACAGCCATGCAGGGGAATATGCTCACCGTCAGTACATGGGGCAGAAAATATTATATCAAAATTGACGAATTTAAGGCATACGTAATGAAATACAGTACGCATTTATACAGCAATGTTTTAGTTATACGCAAGGTGTAAGGAGTTTTTATGGACGAGAAAAAGATAAAAAGCGCGGAGAAGAAAATCCACATTCTTTTCGGATTAAGAGTTACGATGTGGCTGATATGCGCATCAGGGTTTATATATTGGATATACTGGTCGTTTAAGTTATATGAGATAGAGGAATTTGAACTTCATACATACGCGACACATTTTAGACCGTATTTTAACACCGGGATCACGATATCGATAATCAGTATTACGATCAGCATCGTATTCAGGATCATCAGCGATTCCATAAAGAGGACTATGAAAGAAGAAATGTATAAAGTGCGTTGATAGACAACAGAGAGGCGGTAAAAGAGATGGAATACATCATGGAAACCAGACAGCTGACGAAGAAATTCGGCAACAAACTGGCAGTCGATCATGTGGACATGCATATCAGAAAGGGTGATATTTACGGACTTATCGGAAAAAACGGAGCCGGTAAGACCACTATCATGAGAATGATGCTCTCACTCGCATTCCCTACAAGCGGTGAGATATTCTTTAACGGACAGCCTTCCAGCGGAGTATCTGATATAAGGATCGGATCTCTGATCGAATCACCGGGAATATTTAAGAGCTACTCGGCAGAGGATAACCTGAAGACTTTCTGTACACTGTACGGCATCGACACTTCTGTGCTAGATCCGATACTCAGGGTAGTAGGATTGGCTGATACCGGGAAAAAGAAGGCAGGCCAGTTTTCACTCGGTATGAAGCAGCGTCTGGGAATAGCCATATCGCTTCTCGCGGAACCCGAACTCATCATACTGGACGAGCCTGTGAACGGACTCGATCCTGCGGGGATCAAGGACGTACGTGACCTCGTCATCAAGCTGAACCGTGAAAAAGGCGTAACATTCATTATTTCCAGCCACTTACTTGACGAACTTTCCAAAATGGTTACCAAGTACGGCATTATCAACAATGGAGTTCTTCTCGAAGAGATAGACGCAGCAGAACTGGAAAACCGCACCAGTCACCGCATGATCATCACAGTATCGGATCCACTGGCATCGGCGAATCTCATCGCTACGGTCATCCCTCCTCAGGAGATCACTATCGCGGGCAACCAGGTCATCATCAATGCACATTTCGAAGAAAGTGCGAGATTTAACAAGATGCTGGTTGAAAAAGGAATCTGGGTCAGTGCTCTTGAGCTTAAGTCTGACGGCGTGGAACAGTATTATATGCAGGCTATGGGGGATATGAGATGAGACATTTATTGGCATTTGAATACAGAAAGCTATGGCGGAGCAAAGCATTTTATATATGCATGTTCATTATGGCCGCCTTATGTATGGCACAGATAGCCATTACCAAAGCAACCATGGATTTCTTCTCTATAACTTCCATTACTGAAGCTTTGGATGAAGCTACTCCGGAAATGCTGAAATACTCTGGAATAAAATATCTGATGGGTGCATGCAGCAGTACATATATACCGATATTTTTCGCTATTCTGGTTACGATTTTTGTATGCGCCGATTTTACCGAGGGAACCATCAAAAACATCGTATCGAGAGGATTCACCAGAGAAAAAGTATTCTTTTCCAAAGCTATTGTGATATGTACTGCAACGGTTATTTTCGGAATATTCTCGATGTTGGTTAATTTTGCCGGCGGATCGATGATCTTTAAGATGGGAACAGGATTTACCATAGAGTGCTTCTGGAGCCTGCTTGCCCAGTTGCTGGCACTTATAGCATATACTATGCTGAATGTACTTCTTGCGGTACTGTTCGGAAGTCTTGGCGGAGCGCTTACATTGGGACTAGTAATACCGATATTGTTCCCGCTCCTGGCACAGTTGGCAGATCTGGCATTAAAGGTTGCGGTTAAAAATCCCAAAAGCCTGCCGGAAAACCCGATATCACGCTTTACCGTGGGAACGAACCTCAGCACTATATCTACTATGTCACCCGAAGGAAAAGATATCGTATTTGCTGCGGTAATATTTGCATCATATATATTGCTCTTTACACTGCTTGGAATACTGGCCATCAGACGTAAGGAAGTATAAGAGGAGGAAAAATATGTCGTCAGAGACAAACAACGGATTCAGTTCGAATCCCATCATTAAGAACATCTACACCGCCGATCCCGCACCGTTCGTATACGGGGATACTCTTTATCTCTATACCACCCATGACGAGGATGAGCTGGTAAACAACTTCTATACCATGTATGACTGGAGATGCTTCTCTACAAAAGACATGGTAAACTGGACCGACCACGGAAAGATATTCTCACTCGACGATATCGAATGGGCGGATGACAGAGCATGGGCACCCCAGTGCATCGAGCGTAACGGAAAATTCTATCTGTACTGCCCTGTACATAAAAAGAACGGCGGTATGGCCATAGCTGTAGGAATCTCGGACAGCCCCACAGGACCCTTCAGGGATTTCGGATATCCTCTGGTAGACGAAGGCGACTGGAATGACATCGACCCTACAGTATTTATAGATGATGACGGACAGGCATATTTATATTTTGGAAATCCGGAGCTCAGATACGTGCTTCTAAACGAAGATATGGTTTCGTATAACGAAGAAGTAGGTATAGTAAAAATACCCATGACCGAGGAATCCTTTGCAAAGGGAAGCCATATGACCGGAACTTCATACGGTGAGGGTCCCTGGTTCTACAAGAGAAACGGACTTTACTACATGGTATTTGCAGGATTTGCAGTAGACAAAAAGGATGAGCATCTAGCTTATTCTACATCTGTATCACCTACAGGACCGTGGGTTTACGGCGGAGTACTGATGACAGAAGAGGGTGGAGTATTTACCAACCATCCCGGTGTCTGCGACTTCAAGGGACACTCCTACCTGTTCTATCACACAGGAGAACTTCCGGGAGGCAGCCTCTTCCACAGAAGCGTATGTGTTGCCGAATTCACATATAATGAAGACGGTTCCATCAACACCATACCCAAGTGTAGCGGAGTACCCGCGGTATAACAGATGAGATGCGCAGCATCGTTTTGATATAATATTACAGGACAGGAAATGTAATATGAATATATTTGTCATGGATGCTCAGGGCGGTGGATTGGGCAAACAGATCATAACAACTATAAAAAAAGACTATCCCGATGTGCATATTCTGGCAGTGGGAACGAATACCATAGCTACATCTGCGATGCTGAAAGCCGGAGCGGATGAGGCCGCTACAGGTGAAAACTCTGTGGTAGTGGCTTCGCGCCAGGCAGATATAATCATAGGTCCCATAGGTATTGTGGTGGCAGATTCGATGCTCGGGGAGATTACACCGGTGATGGCAAGGGCTGTTGCACAGTCAAGAGCAAAAAGGATACTGATACCATTTAACAGTTGCCAGAACTACATCGCCGGAGTAGGAGATATGAACACAGGACACCTGGTGGAAGACGCGGTATCCTTCTTGAAAAAAATACTTGACAATTAGTATACAATCTGTGATAATCATATAGTCGTAAAGAATTACGAATTGACCGTAAAACAGGTCATATCGATACAGAAGTATCGGTTGCAAAACATTTGAATGTAAAAACTATATACCATGAAGGTATATCTTTCCGTAAAAAGGAAGGTATACCTTTTATTTGTGCAAAACAACTTTTTAAAGGCTCGAATAAAAGGTGAAGTATGAAGTATAATGAGGAAATCCGGAAAAACAGAAAAAGAAAAACAATCATAATATCGGTTTTACTCATTTTGGTCATAGTGCTGGGACTGGTATGTTTATTCGTGGGATCTTCAAATATGTCCGTAGAAGAATGCTTTAAGGCACTTTTTGGAGAAGGAACACCTGCACAGGTAAGGATCATCAGGAATATCAGAATGCCGAGAGTCCTCGCCGCTATCATAGCGGGAGCGGGGCTGTCGATATCGGGACTCATCATGCAGACCAATCTGAACAACCCCATGGCATCCCCTGCCACTTTGGGAGTATCAAATGCAGCGGTATTTGGAGCGAATCTCTCCATCATAGCGTTTGCGGGAGGATTCATCTCCACAGGGAACAACCTCTCGAATTACCTTGTGGGAGTAAACCCGTATTCCACATCTGTTATCGCTTTTATATTTTCGGCATTTTCAATCCTGCTCATCCTGGGACTGTGCCGTATCAGGTCGTTCAGACCCGGAGTAGTTGTACTGGCAGGTATAGCTATAGGTTCGGTATGGACTGCGGCTACCACTATACTTCAGTTCTACGCCACGGACGTGGGACTTTCCGCAGCCGTTATCTGGAACTTCGGGGATCTGGGACGTGCCACATATAAAACGGATATCATCATGGCATCGGTGGTAGTTGCGGGACTTATCTTTTTTATCATCACGAGCTGGAGGCAGAATGCGGTTCTCTCAGGAGATTCTGCAGCAAAAAGTATGGGAGTGAACGTGAACAGGCTCAGATTCCTGTCCATGCTCATAGCCTCACTTATCACGGCTGTATGTGTATCATTCCTTGGTACCATAGGATTTGTAGGGATCATATGTCCCCATGTGACAAAAAGGATCCTGGGACAGGATCACCGCTTTTCCATACCGGCATCGGCACTTACCGGAAGTATACTTTTACTCGCTGCCGATACACTTTCAAGAAGCATGGGCGACGGATCGGCACTTCCTGTCGGGGCCATCACATCCATGCTCGGAGCACCGTTCTTCCTGGCTATCATACTGTTCAAGAAGAAAAAATCATCAGTATAACAAAACAGAAGAGATGCGGAGCATCGTTTTGTTACCGAGGAAACGCTGAAGGCGTTTTCGAGGTGACTTTGACCAAGGAGGATAGAAGCGTGCTCGAAATAAAAGACCTGAAATTCAGATATTCCCGTAAGAGTCCGGTCGTCCTCGATGGTGTGAACCTGACTCTAAAAAAAGGGGAAGTAGGGGTGGTTCTCGGAAAAAACGGCTCCGGAAAAACCACACTATTTAAAAATATACTCGGAATAGAAAAACCGGAAGCCGGTACCATACGTTTTGAAGAGAGGGACCTATCTGAAGTTTCCTCGAAGGAAAGGGCTAAACTGATAGCATATGTTCCACAGGATATCACGATGGCGGAGCTAACCGTCTTTGATACAGTGCTCATGGGTCGCATGCCGTATTTTGGATTTCGTTCTGCAAAGGAAGATGAAGAGGTCGTATGGAAGGTGCTATCCGATATGGGACTCAGCAACCTGGCATCCCGGAATGCAGACGAACTCTCAGGCGGTGAAAAACAGAAGGTCGTCATAGCGAGAGCTCTGGCACAGGAACCCGGTCTTATGGTATTTGATGAACCGACCGGGAACCTGGACATAGCAAACGAGCAGCTCATCCTGAAAGAAGCACGGAGACTTTCAAAAGAAAAGAATATCAGCATACTTACGTCTCTTCATGATCTGAATCAAGCACTCGAGATAGGAGACAGATTCTTCTTTATGAAAGACGGGAAGATAAAATATTCCGGCGGAAAGGATATGGTTACGGCAGAGGTTATAAAGGAGATATTTAATGCCGATGTCGAAATCATCGAACATGACGGAAGATTAATAGTTATGTCAGGAAAATCTATGAAGCCTTCCCCTAGAGGGGAAGGTGGCTGCGAAGCAGCCGGATGAGGTGTATTTAATAGTGTAATCATTTATTATGATATACAAAAGGAGAAAACATGAAAAAACTAAAAAAAATCACAGCCATCAGTCTGATACTGATCCTGGTGTTTGCACTTTGCGCATGCAGCAAAAGTGATGACACCAAAAAGGACGACACCACAACTACTCCGGAGACAGAGGTGACTGAAACAGAAAAAACTGACATCACAGCTACAGAAGCTCCGGAAGTAACAGAAGAACCTACTGCTGAACCCACTGAAGAACCGACAGCAGAACCTACAGAGGAACCTACAGCAGAGCTGAACGAGGATCCCGAACCCGTAACAGCTGAGATAGAAGTTACGGATATGATAGGAAGAACTGTAAAAGTTACTCCCGGCAGCTACAAAAGAGTAGTCTGCATCGGAGCTGGAGCCCTTCGTATGTACTGCTACATAGGAGATGCAAATCTTCTGTGCGGCGTAGAGGATATCGACAACGAAACTCTTACGGAGAGACCTAAAATGTTCGACGCATCACCCCGCCCCTACGTTCTCGCATACGGAGATGTATTTGCTACCCTTCCGTCATGTGGTGTGGGCGGACCTAACGCACAGGCAGCAGAAGCAGAGAAGATACTTTCGTGTAACCCCGACATAGTTATCTCGGAATATGAGGACGTAGAAAAAGAAGATGCACTCCAGGAACAGCTGGGGGTACCTGTTATCACTATGAAGGCAGGATTCGGCGGAGTATTTGACGAACCGTTTAAGGGTTCCATGAGACTTCTCGGAACTATCTTCGGAGAAGAAGAAAAAGCAGAAGCCCTGGTAAGCTTTGTAGAAAAAGAAGCGGCTGATATCAGTGCGAGAACAGCTGATATCCTCGAAGAAGAGAAGCCTTCCGTATATATCTGCGGTCTGGGTAACTGGGGAACCACAAACCACCTGATGACAGCCCAGAATTACAACGTATTTAAGGTAGCCAACATAAAGAATGTGGTGAACGACCTCGAGAATCCCGGAATGCAGGCTATAGAAGAAGAAAAATTCATCTCACTCGGCGCCGATACAGACATCATGATCATCGATGCCGCAGCCATCAAGAACATACTTCCTCTTTATACAGAGAATCCCGAAATGTTTGATGATGTAAAAGCATGGAAGGACGGCGAAGTATATCTGGAGATGGCATACAATTCATATTATACAAACTTTGAACTGGCACTCATCAATACCTGGTTTATAGCAAAGTCAGTATATCCCGATAAGTTCTCAGATATAGACATCACAGAAAAAAACAAGGAAATCACGAAGCAGTTCCTCGGAAAAGAACTCTCCGAAGAAATCTTCTCCAAACCCGCCAGCTTCGGTGGTTACCAGAAGCTTGATACCGCAGCATTTGGAACGAACTAAAACTAAAAATGATAACACCGGTATTAAGATTTCTGGAGTGCCGGTGTTATCCTCTCAAAATTACTTTAGTTTGATATACATAGCAGGACGTACACCCTCTCTGACATTCACGCCCATTCCGCTATAATCCACTCTTTTCAG
>JAEEKN010000115.1 GCA_016282435.1 Lachnospiraceae bacterium
AATACCAGCGGCAGCCATAAGCTGAATTCCGCTATCGCTCAGGCTTATTATGCTAAGAAGCAGGGTTTAAAGGGTGTAACCACTGAGACCGGTGCAGGTCAGTGGGGAACAGCTCTTTCCATGGCTTGTGCATACCTTGGGCTTGACTGTAAGGTATATATGGTTAAGGTTTCTTATGAGCAGAAGCCTTTCAGACGTGAGGTTATGAGAACTTACGGCGCAAGCGTAGTTCCTTCACCTTCGGAGACCACAGAGGTAGGTAAAAAGATCCTTGCCGAGCATCCCGGTACCACAGGTTCACTTGGCTGTGCTATATCAGAGGCTGTTGAAGTAGCTGTAAAGAATCCCGGATACAGATATGTATTAGGCTCGGTACTTAACCAGGTACTTCTTCATCAGTCAGTTATCGGTCTTGAGGCTAAGACAGCTCTTGACAAGTACGGCATCAAGCCTGACATCATCATCGGCTGCGCAGGCGGCGGAAGTAACCTGGGCGGACTTATCGCTCCTTTCATGGGCGAGAAGCTGAGAGGCGAGGCTGATTACAGGATCATCGCTGTTGAGCCTGCTTCATGCCCGAGCTTTACCCGTGGTACATTTGCATATGACTTCTGTGATACCGGTATGATCTGTCCTCTGGCTAAGATGTATACTCTGGGCAGCAGCTTTATTCCTTCGGCTAACCATGCGGGCGGACTTAGATTCCACGGTATGAGCACCACACTTTCACAGCTTTACCATGATGGTTACATGGAGGCTACAAGTGTAGAACAGACTTCTGTATTTGAGGCTGCTGAACAGTTCGCACGTATAGAGGGTATCCTTCCCGCTCCCGAGAGCTCACACGCTATCCGCGTAGCTATCGACGAGGCACTGAAGTGCAAGGAGACAGGCGAGGAGAAGACTATTGTATTCGGTCTTACCGGTACAGGTTACTTTGATCTCGTAGCTTACCAGAAGTTCAATGACGGCGAGATGAGCGACTACATCCCTACCGACGAAGAAATCGCTGCATCTGTAGCAAAGCTTCCCAAGGTTGAATAAGCACTTGTAAAACGATATACTATATGATATAAACGGAGCTGTGAAAACGGCTCCGTTTTGTTTTTGCCACAGGTCCGTCCCGGTGTCACAAAAAACCCGAAAAATAAGCATAGTTATATTGACTTTTGTAAATTCATAGTAGTATAATACTTTCCAAGTAAAACGATTTTAATATCAATCAGATTGATGGTTCTAATGTCATTAAACTAATGTCATTAAACTGCTGTCGTTAATTGATGTCATTCTGAGCGAAGCGAAGAATCTTAATACCTTATGGAACAAGATCCTTCACTGACGCTCAGGATGACATAAGGAGCTTAAATAAATGACGTTTGGGACGGTTCTCTGATTGAAAAATCAATTGGAAAATTGTATTATAAGCCCCATACAGGGCGATAAGAAATTGAAAAAATGAGGATTTTATTATGACAGTAAACGGAACATATTTCCAAAATGATGCCGAAAAACCATTGGTATACGGTCCGGTAGAGATCACTAATGTCAAAAGGCAGAGGCTAAGAGGCGAGGAGTTAAAGGAAGGAATTCTCTGTGAGCCGGTAATGATCGGATTCTGCGGTACCGACAATGAACTTATGCATATGGGATCTGAGGGAAGGCTCACGCCCAAATTCCCGGAAGGAACAAACAGGCTGATAAACGGACACGAGGGAATAGTCTGGGTACCCGACGAGAACAGGTTTGCGATAGTCCTGATACGTGGCGGAGACAGCTGGGATCCTACCAGATATACCGAGGATGAGACATATTTCGAATACGGCTGTGACAAGGCAGACGGACTGTTTGCCGACAAGCAGTATTTTAATCCGGATATGTTATTAAAAATACCTGACGGATATGTGAAAGATGGAAAGCTGGATCTAGAATTTGCTAAAAAGATGGTATTCCCCGATCCTTATGCATGCATGCTCTTCCAGTTGGAGAGAATGGAAGACTTAGGCAGTGCTCACAATTTCCGTGTGGCTATGAAGAAATACAAATGCGATGAACAGACGGCACGTGAGAAAGCAAAGGAAGAGGTTTTTGACAGGACCGTTATTTTTGGACTCGGTACTACCGGTATGTTCATCGGCGACCTTATCTGCAGGAATCACAAGAATGCAAAAGTTCTGTTTGTGGCGAGAAGTTCTGAGGATTCTCCGAAGGTCAAATTCGCAATGAAACAGGCTAATCAGTGGGCTGCATACCTTCAAAATACTTACAGTTCCGAAGAAGAGCTGGCTCAGGCTATTATAGAGAAGATGGGTGGACGTGCTACTCTGTTTATCGGGGTGAGCGGCGCCAATGTGGAGCATCGCATTGCGTTTGAACACAAGGTACTTGGATGCAACGGTGTGTACAACAGCTTTTCACTGGGACCGCAGATAACATTTGATACCATGCCTTTCGGATTTGAAAACCACCTGATCATGGGGTCTATCAATTTCCGTCAGGACCACATGGAAAAGGCTATAGAGCTTCTGGCACAGAGTCATTATAACGAGATAGTGGAGCTTATCGACAGGGATGAATTTGCAGCCGATCCCATCGGAGCATACAAGAATAAGATATACAGCAAGAGTGCCCCGATGAAGACGGCGGTAATCTGGAATCCCAAGTATGTTCAGGTCTAAATCAATCAGAGGGACGGTTCTCTGATTGAAAAATGAAAATAAAAAATAGGAGATATTACGAAAATGAAGACAGTATTAATCGAAGAACCTTTTAAGATCGGACTGACTGATACGGAGAAGCCTGTACCGAAAGAAGGAGAGGCATTACTCAAGATTTTATATTGCGGTATCTGCGGTGCTGATGTAGCCAGCTACACCGGAAACCAGCCTTTTACCACTTATCCCAGAATTCCCGGACATGAGTTTAGTGCACAGATAGTATCCATCCACGAGAATGATAAGGGACTCAAGGCAGGAGATATCATTACAGCCAATCCGTATTTTAACTGCGGAAAGTGCTATTCATGTCAGAGAGGTTTTGTAAACTGTTGTACAGATAACCAGACTATGGGCGTTCAGAGGGACGGAAGTTTCCGTGAGTATATCGTGATGCCGGTCGAGAGAATATATGACGGCAAGGGGCTGTCAGCAAAAGAACTGGCACTTGTTGAGCCTTTTACCATCAGTTATCATGCACTTCACAGAGCGAAGGTGAACGAGGGTGATAAGGTACTCGTAGTCGGTGCAGGTCCTATCGGTTTATTTGCACTTATCGCAGCGAAGGCTCAGGGGGCTGAGGTTTATGTGGCCGATGTGCTGGACGGAAGACTGGAAAAGGCTCTGCATTTCGGTGCTGCAGGTGTGATTAATTCGAAGAAGACAGACATCAAAGAAGAAGCTATGAAGATTACCGGAGGCAACGGATTTGATGTGTGTGTTGAAGCATGCGGACAGTCGGTTACATTCCTGAACTGTATAGATTGCGCTGCTTTTGCGGCAAATATTATCCTTATCGGTAACGGAAAGAAAGAAACCACATTCCTGCATTCGATATTGCTTAAGAAAGAACTTAATGTATTTGGCAGCCGTAATTCTTATGCGAGAGATTTTCAGGCAGTTATAGATCTCATCGCATCGGGCAAGGTGAATGTCCTCGATATGGTAAGTGCAGTTTATCCTGTGGATGATGCGGCAGATGCATTTAAGGCATTGGCAGAGAATGACGGAAGCCTGGCAAAGGTATTGATCGAATTCTGAAAATAATTATTTTGTCATCCTGGTTGAATGGTAACCATCAGTATGATATTTATTAGAAAATGTTATTATATTTGGAGGAAAAAGGAAAGTGAAAGAGAAGGTTATACAGTTTGGTGAAGGCGGATTTCTTAGGAGTTTCGTGGATGTTTTTATACATAAGATGAACGAGCAGGGACTCTTTGGCGGCAAGGTTGTAGTGGTACAGCCCATAGCCAAGGGTCTTATTCCTGTTATAAACGAGCAGAAGGGTGTGTATCATCAGTTCCTTCGCGGCATAGACAATGGCAAGGTTGTAGATGATTGTATCGAGGTTTCATCCATCTCGAGAGGTGTGGATCCTTATACCGATTATGAAGAGTATTTAAAGTTGGCACAGAATCCTGATATGAGGATCATCATTTCAAATACGACGGAAGCCGGTATAGAATATCTTGGAACGGAATCCATCACGGATGCTCCGCCCAAGTCTTTCCCTGCAAAACTGACTGTGCTTCTTCATGAAAGATTCAAGGCAGGACTTCCCGGATTTATCATTCTGTCATGTGAGCTTATAGACAATAACGGTAAAGAACTGTTGAACTGTGTTCTGAAATATGCCGATCTGTGGAATCTCTCGGATGATTTTAAGAACTGGATAAAGAATGAAAATTATTTCTGCAACACACTGGTTGACAGAATCTGTACCGGATATCCGAAGGATGAGGTAGAGTCGTTGACCAAGCGTCTCGGAAAAGAAGATAAACTGATGAACACCGCTGAGATATTCCATCTCTGGGTAATAGAGGGACACTTTGAGGATGAATTCCCTCTCGAAAAGGCCGGCATAAATGTGATTTGGACCGATGATGTGAAGCCTTATAAGAAGAGAAAGGTAAGGATCCTCAACGGCGGTCATACTTCTATGGTTCTGGCAGCCCGTCTTTACGGTCTTTCAACTGTAAAGGAATGTCTGGATGATCAGCTGATAAACAAGTATCTGAACAAGGCTATTTTTGAAGAAATCATTCCTACACTCGGACATGAAGAAGAGGACATTCCGTTCGGTAAAGCAGTGCTGGAGAGATTCTCAAATCCTTTTGTAAAACATCAGTTGCTGAGCATCGCTCTTAATTCTGTGAGCAAATTTAAGGCAAGAGTGCTTCCTACCATTCTGGAGTATAAGGAGCAGAGAGGATATCTGCCCAAATGCCTCACATTTTCACTGGCAGCTCTGATAGCATTTTACAGGACCGATGAGACGAATGACGGCGAGGAGATCATGGCATTTATGAAGGATGCGTCAGTTTCTGATATCTTAAAGAAAGAGCAATACTGGGGGCAGGACCTGTCATTCATGAAGGATGAGGTGGAAAAATACTACGAGTCCATTCAGAAGGATGGCGTTGGGAAGACTATTGAAGGGCTTCTGAGAGGTTAGATATGTCGAAACAAAATTGGAAACCGGGAAATATGCTCTACCCTGTTCCTGCGGTGATGGTAAGCTGCAAAGGAAAGGAACAGGGGGCAAAACCGAATATCATAACTTTGGCATGGGCGGGGACGGTATGTTCGGATCCCGTGATGCTGTCCATATCTGTGAGGCCGGAGAGATATTCGCACGATATCATAGAAAAAAGCGGTGAGTTCGTAGTGAATCTGGTGACAGAGGAACTGACAAGGGCATGCGACTGGTGCGGAGTGCGTTCGGGCAGGGATTTTGATAAATTCAAAGAGATGAAGCTTTCCTGTTATGAGTCGGATTTTATGAGTACTCCTGCTATAAATGAGAGTCCGGTGAATATCTATTGTAAGGTGAAGGACATCCTGCGTCTGGGTTCACATGACATGTTTCTGGCTGAGGTCACCGGTGTGACTGTGGATGAGGCCTACATGGATGAGAACGGAAAGTTTGATCTCGAGGCTACGAAACTTATAGCATACTCACACGGTGAGTATTTCGCGCTAGGTAAGAAGCTCGGGAAATTCGGATATTCTGTGAAGAAGAAATAATGAAAATCAATCACAGAATCGTTCTGGTGATTGAAAAATATGAGACAGTAGGAATAATAAAAATGGCAGATGAAAAAAACGTTAAGTATATAGTCATTCACCATTCAGACAATGTGGCCGTGGATGTAAGTACGGGGCATAAAGTGGCTATGACCGATATAACAGAGGGTGAAAATATTATAAAATACGGGTTCCCGATAGGACATGCGACCTGCGATATCAAGAAAGGCGAGCATGTTCATTCACATAATCTGAAAACCAATCTGCGTGAAAAACTGGAATATGTATACGATCATAAAGAATTCCCCATGCCGGAGGCAAAAGGAAGAACCATAAAAGCTTATCTGAGGGATGACGGGAATATCGGTATCCGTAATGATATCTGGATAGTAAATACGGTAGGCTGTGTAAACAAGGTGGCTGAGGCTATCGCAAAAAGAACGGGAGCGTTGTTTTTCCCTCATCCATATGGCTGTTCTCAGCTTGGCGGGGATCATGAACTGACTCAGAAGATACTGAGAGGTCTGATCAGGCATCCTAATGCCGGTGGAGTGCTGGTGTTGGGACTTG
>JAEEKN010000116.1 GCA_016282435.1 Lachnospiraceae bacterium
GATCCAGCAACAACAGACTCATGCACTGTGGCGTGAATATAAACTATATAAGGGTGCTTCCCAGAATCAGGTTAAACCTGTAAGAATTCTTGATTCACCGCAGAAGGAGAAGTTTTTCTTCGGAATGCTTGAAGAAGGTTCGGGACGTGATATGCTTTTGAAGTTACGTGATGAAGGATGGTGGAACTGTTGATGTTAATAGTGCAAAGGCTATTCCTGTTCCTATCCGGACAGTTTCCACTTTATACACCGCTGGAAAAAATGGCAGAAGAAGAGAACAACTGCGTCATACTAACTATCAGAACTTGGAAAAGGGGAGAAAACTATGTTTTGTTGCGATTATAAGACTCTTAGTTTGTCATTTAATGAATTTCATAATATTGATAAAAAAGATATGCCGAAATATGGTGAATTTTGCCTTCTGGAATTGAAGGACGGACGCTATACGGGAGGAGAATGGAATCCCGAGGAGTATCCGAAGGCTACTGTAAAAGGGAAATTTACCCGGGGAACGGCAGATACTGTATCTGCGGATGAAGTGGCTAAATGGCACTCCTTAGACCGTTACGACCTTTCAGCGTGCTTAGAGGATGAGGAGATGGGAAATATAAACATCGGGCCTAAGGAAGATGATACCTATAGCGTACTGTTTAAAGGCTTTAAGTCCACAAGGGACGGGAAATGCCCGAAAGAGGAACAGTACTGCCTTCTGATATTGATGAATGGTGGGTTAGCGTCCGGAAGATGGGAAAAGTATCGTGGCAAGAACCAGGGCGCATTTATTTATGCACCGGCTCTGTCCAGTTACGGTACTGATGAGGTATGGGCATGGACTCCTTTAAGCTCGGACTATTTTTTTGAAATAGAAGAAAAGGCGGCGGAAGAGAGAAGGCATGAGAGGAAACTGAACAAAAATCCTTCAACTGATCCGGAAAAGTTCAAATATGGGACAGATATTAATGTATATTATGAAAAGGCTTTGGCAAAGCTCCGTAAGAAGTATTCATGGGCAACTTTAGCACAAATGAAGAAGGGGACTCCTTGGGAGATAGTTCCGTGTCACGGACAGTTTGTTTTCGGGCAGGCTGGCGGATCATACAAGGGAGAAAGGATAATCAATGAATGGAAGAATGGAAATACTGCTGACGAGTTTATTGACTTCCTTTGCAAGGATGCGGAAGAGTTCGTGAAAAACTCTAATCCTGAATTAAAATTTAGGTTAGGTATGGATATAGAGGTATATCTGGAGAAGGCATATGAAAATGTCAAAAAGGATTATCGGTGGCTTGATAAAAAAATGCTTAAGGATGCCTGCCGATATTCAATAAAACAAGTTGACGGAGATTGGGAATTTATTGAAAAGTACAAGGGAAACAGGCACGATTTTATTTGTGAGTGTGGATCGGCAGAAAGCTTTATAGAACACGTTGAGGAGAGTTATAAGCAGGTAGCTCTTAATGCCAATCCGGTTGTGGCCGAGTATGAACCACCGTTTACTCATGTTGAGATCAGCGGATGGAACCTGGAAAAATATGTGTTTTATAAACTTAAGACGGGTGACTACAAGGTGTTTGTACAGGCCGGAGACAGGGTAACCGGAGGAAGCAGGACGTTCTTTATCGCACCGCATTGTTTTGAGGCAAAAACATACGAGGAGTTTCTTAATCGTTATCTGGAAATTGTTCCGGGCGGGAGCTTCGGATTGACCAGAAAAGATCTCCTCCTTAATGAAGAACTTAAACATTTCCTTGGTTATTGAAATATTACACTGAGCTTAGGTTTAAAGAGATTTAGAACAAAACTTGGTGATGTCAGTTACTTTACATTTGAGCCGCACATAAGTGTTCACGGATCAAAGTACGGATATAAAAAGGATGCTTCTAAACCCCCTTCTTTCCTAGCTTCGCGGGGACGGAGGATTGTTCGACCCCGGTCGCCGGCATTGGTATGAAATCCGAAAATCTTTGTTTATCAAGGGTTTTCGTTTTTTATTAAAAAATATAGCACGTTTATAAAAAGTATGGTATAGTAGTGTATATAGAATGTTATAGAAATGGATGCTATATTTTCTTATAGGTACCATTGGAGACTAGTCATATGAAAAAAATTTTTATTATCATCGTCAACATAATCATTATGTCTGCCATATTGGTCTTTGTTGTTATCTACTCCCGAATCGCTAGCCGGGATTCATATCAAAGGCAGATAGAAAACTTCGAAAACACAACGGTCACCATGGAGAAGGTGACGGAGAATTATCTCGAAGGCGAGCAGAGGATCTGCGATGTATGGGCACGCTACATCAATAACAAAAACATGACAATTGAAGAAGCCGCCGAGTACGTCAGATCCACACATGTACTTGCAAACGCTTCCGCACACCTCATCTTCCTTGACACCCTCACCGGTATCTCCACACGCCCGAAACAGGGAACGACTGATGACTATGAAGCTTCCTATACGCGTCTGGACCTCTTAACCAACACAGACTGGATAGATGAGATCGGACAGTCGATCAACATCACTCGTGCCTACACCAATCCGATGAACGGTGAGCAGTCGCTGGCTTTCTGTAATACAGTTTCACTGCGTGTTCCCGAGAACGGGACATTAAGCAAAGCGGTTCTTTTGCGCGTGCTCCCCATCTCTGAGCTTGAAAAGAAGTGGGTATTCCCCCAGACAGAGCTCGTGGACGCTGAACTGTCCATGATCGATGCCCACGGTGATTATATACTAAAAGGCTACAGTTTTAAAAATTCCAGCTTCTTTGAATTCTATAAATCATATAATACGACGAATCCCAAATCGTGGCAGCAGATGTTCGAAAGGATTACTTCTGCAACGGGCTCCGTTTCAATGCTTGATTCCCACGGACAGGAATGCATACTTGCCTTTACCCAAGTTGCGGACAGTGCAGGGTGGACGTTGCTGAGTTTAGTTCCGGCAGCAGATCTAAAGGTTGAAAATGATCAAGATTGGCTGCTATTCGGAGTTGTTTTCTTAGGTCTGATGATCCTATTCATTTGCGACTTGTGCTACATGCTCTTCCTCAACAAGCGTCTTCAGGTAACTGCCAGGGAAGCCGAATCAGCAAATAAGGCAAAGACCGATTTCCTTTCCACCATGTCCCACGACATCCGAACCCCGATGAACGCCATCATAGGCCTTACCACCATAGCAGAAAAAAAAATCGGGGATGCGGAATCAACAGGGGAGAGCCTTAGGAAGATCAGACTTGCCGGCAATCATCTGCTGACACTGATCAATGATATTCTAGATATATCGAAAGTTGAAAGTGGCAAACTGAAGCTGAGTCCGTTGACATTCTCCGTAGTGGAAACGGTAGAAAATCTTGTAAACATATCACAGCCGATGATCAAGGAAAAGAACCTCGAGTTCAGTTTTCATATCGACAGGATGGAAAAGGAATACCTGTATACCGATCAGCTTCGTCTGAACCAGATCTATATCAACATACTCTCAAATGCCATCAAATATACGGAACCCGGCGGAAAAGTCATCGTAGATATGTGCGAGGAAAAGAGCATGGTGCCCGGCTGCATACGGCTCGTTTATATTGTAGCGGATACGGGAATCGGAATGAGCCCGGAATATATGGAAACCATGTATCAGCCATTCTCCAGGCAGATAGACAGTCGTGTAAACAGCATTCAGGGAACCGGTCTGGGCCTGGCCATTACAAAGCGTATGGTCGAACTGATGGGCGGAACGATCGAATGCCAAAGCGAGCAGGGCAAAGGAACTACATTTACGGTTACGCTGGATATTCCCGAAGCTGACAGGCAGAGGGAAAACATGCAGCTTGACCATATTGATGTACTGATAGTGGATGACGATGAAGTCATGCTGCAGACCGCCGCAGACACCCTTGCCTCCCTCGGAGCAATGGTAGAGCAGACCAGAAGCGGACTCGAAGCCCTGGGCATGATTGAACACAGGCATCAATCCGGACGGGATTACGATGTAATCATTGTAGATTGGAAAATGCCAGAATTTGACGGAATTGACACCATTAAAAAGATCCGCTCCGAGATAGGAGCCAAAATTCCGATTCTGCTTATCTCGGCATATGACTGGTCCGATATAGAGGACAAGGCAAAAGAGGCAGGTGCAAACGGCTTCGTCAGCAAGCCGCTTTTCCGTTCCACACTCTATGATAAGATCAACAATATCATCGGAAAAGAATCCAAATCAGTGGAGCCGGAGGACGATTATTCCGATCTCAAGGGCCTGCATATACTTGTGGCAGAGGATAATGACATCAACTGGGAAATCATATCCGCCATGCTGGGCATGTTTGGAATCACAACCGAACGTGCGGAAAACGGACGGATCTGCGTGGAAAAGGTACGCAATGCGGATAAAGGCAGGTATGCACTGGTATTCATGGACATACAGATGCCTGAGATGAACGGCCTCGACGCCACCAGGACGATCCGAAAACTAGAGGCTCCCGCAGCGGCATCCATCCCGATAGTCGCAATGACGGCGGACGCATTTTCCGAAAACGTCACCGAATGTCTCAATGCGGGAATGAACGGGCATATCGCAAAGCCCATCGATGTTAAACTGGTCATAAAGGAAATACGAAGAATACAGGAAGGAAAAATACAATCATGAAAAAGACGATATGTTTGTTCTTAGCGGTACTGATGGTCCTGCAGCTCATAGCATGCAGCGAAGAAAAGCAGGATAAAGTGGCTGAAGAAGGATTCAAGCCGTCAATGGATAAAAATGTCAGCTGTCACATTAAGGTTGCTGGCGGTTACGATAACTTTGAGGCACTGGAGGTCGAATTCGACCGTTTCAGCGAGTATTATCCCAATGTGGAGATAATGTACACGAAGATCGACGACTATAACAATATGATCGGAACGGTTCTGAACGGAAACGACGCCCCCGACATATATGTCAACTACTCATGGATGTACGGAAGGGAGCAATATAAGTCCTCCATAGATCATGCCGAGAATCTTGCGGATCCCGTGCTGGGCCTTGACCTTGAATGTATCCGCAAAAACATCATCTTAAATACTGAAGACGGAAAACTCCCCATGGTCCCTGTATTTTCAAACACCTATGGAATGCTTGTGAACAAGGACTTATTTGAAAAAGAAGGCTTAAGCGTTCCCACGACATATCAGGAACTGGTTGCGGTCTGTGATGCATTCCGCAGTAAAGGTTATGAAAATCCGCTGATGGGATACACCTTAAAAGAAACAACATCGCTCTTTACTTTGATGACCTATCCGTACTTCTGCGGAACCGTGGCGAATGATAAAAATGCAGTTGCAAAGCTCAATGCCCTTGATTCAACAGCCGGCGAATATATGCGTCCTTCCTTGGAGAAGATAGTGCAGTTGCTGAACGCCTGCCATATAGATCTTGATGCCTGTGCCAAAATAGAAAACAACTATGATGCCGTTATTCTTCGCTTCTTTGAAGGCGACGTGCCCATGATGACCTGCTCCGGAGATACCGTTTCCGGAACAGCAAAACGTGAGAGTCGTTCCGAAGCGTTCATTGCTTCTCCTTTTAAATACACCTTCGTACCCATCCCCGTGTCGGATGACGGTGCTGCCTTCCTTGACATTCCGAATCTGCAGTTCTCCGTCAACAAGGACAGCAAAAATCTGGACATGGTCAACGAATTCATGCGTTTCCTTATCACATCAGAAGAGCTGAACGGGATGGCACAGAAGAAGGGACTTATGTCACCGACCAAGGATCTCTCCTTTAACAGTATGTATGCCGCATTCGGAGCCGTTCCGGAATCAAGGATCCTGTCACCCGAGGTTATCGGCTTGAACGATGATGCGGTCATCCAATTGAGACAGGCGGTTTTTAGGATTGCAACTGGTGCAATGACAATAGATGATGCGATTGCCGCTTATGGTACGTATACACAATAAAGAGATGTTTTGAACGATGCTGATACTGAATTCAGTGATGATTTTATTTTTGAAAAATATGTAGAACGAAAGAGCTGCGTAACCTTTGCGTCACTTGAGGATGAGACGCTTCTATGTCTCACAAAGAAGTATTTGGTAAATTAAGGAAACCTGAAACGCAGACACAGAAAGGCAGGGTATAGAATGATCATTAACAGACTAAACCAGCTGTACAAGCCCAAAAGAACTCTGTATTACATGAATGCTTCGAAGGAGGATATACTGTCCTTCTATAAA
>JAEEKN010000117.1 GCA_016282435.1 Lachnospiraceae bacterium
AAAGGAGGCGAATAACAATGACTACTATACAAGAACCTTCTGCTGTCAGCAAATTTGATTTATATAGTCGTGGGATGCATGCTCTCCATAATGTGTTAGGAACAGTTGATGCTGAGGAGTTCATTTCGCTGGTCAAAAGTGACCGATTTGATTATACAGAGTGGCAGAGACAACATTTCGATCAGAAGACACCTGAACAGATTAGTGCGGAGGCTGAGGCATATGTTACAGAACACCCCTATGCCGGTGATCCGTCTACGATAATATAGATTATGGAATCAGTTTCACAACCCTCAAAACGGACACTCGGTATTGCAAATGGAAAATACAATATTCCTGACAATATTGATGTATGTAATGATGAAATAGCAGAGATGTTTGAAGTAAATGAACATTCCGGCTCCGTCAACAAAATGTCAACAAAAGTCCAGGTAAAACCGAAAATAAGTGGAATGTATAGAAAAGCTATACTATATATTGGGAAAAGATAATGTGGTGGACAGAAAATATAGTTGACAGTATAGAGCTGGAGTAGCAGCCAAGCGGTATATTACAAAACCATTTGGCGCCTATGGTGAGGGTTCTTGATGAACAAATAAAGAACGGAGCACTGTTTACCAGGATAGAGTGCAGGTAATCCATTGGGTTATCTGCAATTTTATATTGTAATTAAATACGGTCTTTTTGGGGTACGTAGGACGGAATATAATAGGTGGTGAATACAGTCAGCACTGATAATGGGTAAAAATTTAGGCTTTTATAAGCATATACGGGAGTCAAAGGTAATAGGGCTGAGTAAGTTCTGATTAATGGAGATGTAGATATGATCTATGCTATGAGTGACATACACGGTTGCTATGATGAACTGCTTGAAAATATGAAGTATATTGACCTGTCCGGAGATAATCGGATTGTTTTCTGTGGCGATTACATGGATTATGGTCCTAAGTCCGGTCAGGTTCTTAGGTATATTTATGATCTGCAGAAGAAATTCGGGAAGGATAAGGTAATAGTCCTTAAGGGCAACCACGAGTCAATGTTCCTTACATGGATAAAGGAATACAGTAACATTAAGAACCGTTTTATGGATGTATGTACGCTTGACCTATGGCTTAAGACTGATCTGGAACTGGGTGGAATTACCTTTAATACTCTTGTATCTGATGAACAGATGAATGAGTTCAATAGGATTGACAGGAAAGCTAATGTCACAGAAATCAGTACTACTGCGGTAAGAATGATAATGGAAACATCAGGTGATATTGTAAACTGGCTTAGGGACCTTCCTGCATATTACGAGACTAACACACAGATATTTGTCCATGCCGGGGCTAATGAAGGTGCTGGTACACAATGGAAATGGTCAGGAAAGGAAAATATGCTTTGGAAGTATCCTCATACTATAGGGCGTTTTATAAAGACCATAATAGCAGGGCATATTGGCACATCTACAATATCAGGTGATCGTGACTTCCATGACATCTATTTTGACGGTGAAAGTCATTATTTTATAGACGGAACTGTATATAAAGAAGGAAAGCTACTGTTGCTTGGATATGACGAGAAGACAGCTAAATATTATCAGATAGATAGCAAGGGTATGCAGGAAGTATTGGCATATAAAGCAGGTAAATGAAAGGAATGAATTGTTGTACCGCTGTACTATCTGTTCTTTGGGCTTTGGAAGAGCAATTACCTGTTAGTAGGAACGGCGGTTCCGTTTTTTATAATTCATACTATCAATGGGATAATGAATTTTGCTGTTAAGGGATAATATTTTACAGTTTTATACTCAAATACAGAGTGAAGCTTTTCAACATGGGGCAACCGAACATAACAATAATCCGAGAATTTTGACAACTTTGGTTGGTGGATAATCACGCAACTATTCATTACAATTTTCGTATGAATCAAACAAGGAGGTTCGTATGAAGAAAGCGATTAAGATTGTAGGAATTGTTTTATTAGCCATAATCATTTTACCTGTCGCAGTTTTTGGCATTTACTGGTATAGAAATATTCATTGGTATGACAAGTATGAGAAGGCTCTTAAGAGAGCAGGAGCCCAGGAAAAGCAGATTACTTTGCCGAATGGAAATGTCATAAATTATGGCGAGGTTGAAAATGATAAGCCTGCGCTGCTGTTAATTCACGGACAGATGAGGACATGGGAAGACTATGCTCTTGTCCTTCCGGAATTAAGCCGGAACTGGCATATCTACGCAGTTGACGTATATGGACATGGAGAATCTACCCATGATGAGAGCCTATATTATTTGGATGTAAATGGGGATGATCTTATCTGGTTTATAGATAATGTGATAGGTGAACCAACTGTAGTTTCAGGGCATTCCAATGGAGCTATAACAGCTGCATACATAGCTGCCTACGGAGGACAGAATATTGCGGGAGTGGTTCTGGAAGATCCGCCAGTATTCTCTACAGAAGGAGAAGGATGGGAAGACAGTTTTGCATATCTGGACACATATAAAAATCTACATGAATATAACGTCTCCGACAAATCGGAATGCTGGGAAGCCTATTATTTCAGGCACTGTTATTGGGGACAGCTGTATATGAAAGATGCGATGCCGGGAATTGCAGACTATGCACAGAAGTATCATTTAAAGCATCCGGACGAAGAAGTTCAGATAGGATATCTTCCTTCACCAATCTGGT